>JBDNHP010000189.1:0-3016 GCA_041688765.1 Flavobacteriales bacterium | reverse complement strand
AATCACTGGCATTAATACCCATCGTTATTCTTGCGGCCTGCGGTGAAGGCGAAAAAAAAGAAGAAGTAATGGCATTAACTTATCCTGTTACCCGCACCGAAAACGTTTCTGACGATTATTTCGGAACTGCAGTTGCCGATCCCTATCGCTGGCTCGAAGTTGATACTGCAGCTGATGTGATGGAATGGGTTAAAGCCCAAAATGCCGTTTCATTCGGATATTTGGAAAGCATTCCATTTAGAAATCAAATTAAAACCCGGTATGAAGAGCTGTTTAACTATGAAAAAGTGAGCGCCCCTTTTCGTGTTGGCGAAAACGTTTTCATTTATAAAAACGATGGGCTTCAAAATCAATCGGTGATTTATGTGAGGAAGGGCATGGAAGGTAAGGATGAGGTTTTTATCGATCCAAATCAACTCGCTTCTGACGGAACTATAACCGTAGATCTTATGGGTGCTTCCAAAGACAATCGTTTTATGGCAGTAAGTCAAAGTGAAGCCGGTAGCGATTGGAGCATGATTAAAGTATATGACGTTGAAAGTCGCAAAGAGACTGGTGACGTATTGAAGTGGGTTAAGTTTTCCGGTGCAGCATGGCATGGAAATGGTTTTTATTACAGCCGTTATCCTGCGCCTCAATCAGGACAAGAACTCTCTGCTGCTAATACTAATCACATGATTTATTACCATGAACTAGGAACTCCCCAGGAAAAAGACAGACTCGTTTACGAAAACCCTGCGGCTCCGAATATGTACCATTGGTGTTCGGTAACCGAAGATGAAAAATACCTCGTGATGTACGCTGCTCAAGGCACTGATGGATATGAATGCTATATTAAGGATCTATCCAAAGCAGATAGCCCATTTCAGCCATTATTCACCGGTTTTGAAAATAAGAGCAGTGTAGTTGATCATCACAATGGAAGGCTTTTGGTGCAAACCGATATTGGTGCTCCAAAGTATCGTTTGATCTCTGTAGATCCTGCTAATCCTGCAAAAGAGAACTGGACAGAATTAATTCCTGAGTCTGAAAATCTTTTAGAAAGTGTTAGCATAGGAGGTGGAAAATTATTCGCTAATCATCTTGTGATGGCCAATAACAAAGTAACCATGTACGACTATGATTGCAAAAACCCTGTAAGCATCGGATTTCCTGATAATACAGGATCTGCAGGCGGATTCGGTGGGAAGAAAGAAGAAACTACTATGTTCTATTCTTTTACTTCTTTTACCTATCCAACAACTATTTATAGTTTCGATGTTAATACCGGCGAGTCCAAAGTGTATTATCAGCCCAATTTGAAATTCAATCCGGCTGATTACGAATCAAAACAAGTGACTTATAAAAGCAAAGATGGGACCGAATTGCCCATGTTCATTGTACATAAAAAAGGATTGGAAATGAACGGTAAGAATCCTACAATGTTATATGGCTATGGTGGATTTAATGTAAGTCTTACACCTTCATTCTCGGTTTCTAATATCATTCTTTTGGAAAACGGCGGTGTGTATGCCATGCCTAACCTCAGAGGTGGTGGCGAGTTTGGAGAAGATTGGCACAAAGCAGGCATGTTGTTGAAAAAGCAGAATGTATTTGATGATTTTATTGCAGCCGCAGAGTTTTTGATTTCAGAAGGCTATACATCCAGCGACTATTTAGCTATCCATGGCGGATCAAACGGTGGTTTACTTGTTGGGGCATGTATGACGCAGCGTCCGGAATTATTCCAAGTTGCTTTACCTGCTGTGGGAGTAATGGATATGCTTCGCTATCATAAATTTACTGTTGGTTGGGGTTGGATTCCAGAGTATGGTTGCGCCGATAGTAGTGATGTTCACTTCAAGAATCTTTATGCTTATTCACCATTGCATACTTTGAAAGAAGGGATTGAATATCCAGCAACGATGATTACTACCGCTGATCATGATGACCGTGTGGTTCCTGCGCATTCGTTCAAATTTGCAGCAAAATTGCAAGCTTGCCATAAGGGTTCGGCTCCTGTTATAATTAGAATTGAAGAAAAAGCAGGGCATGGTGCCGGAAAACCAACGGCAAAAATTATTGAGGAACAGGCTGATAAATGGGCATTTATGTTTTATAACATGGGGATAGATTTGACACCAACAGGCTCGGCCAGTGGGGCTGAGCAATAACAATTGGCGAATACCTCTTGTTAGTCATTTACTGCCCTTTTTTGTTATATGAAATTGTCCTCACTTCGGTGGGGCTTTTTTTTAGGATTGAAAGCTTGGATCGGGTTTAGGATTGTCCAAAAATTGCGAATTTGAAATGTTTTACTATCTTCAAGCCCCAATCTGCACCGAAAAATCGTACGTTTTGAAGACAACAGCACTGTTAATAATGCTTCTGAGTGCTTTAAGCACTAATCTTTTTGCTACTCATATCGTGGGCGGTGAAGTCAATTATGAATATATAGGTAATGGCGATTATTTGATCACCTTGAGGGTGTATCGGGATTGCGGCCCAGCAAATATCAATCTGACAGGTTTCGATTTTTTTGCCGCCCTAACAATTTACACTAACGGCAATATCTATTTGAATTTGCAGATGCCGCTCAGTGAGGCTATCGTAGGCTATTTGCCCGTAAATCTAGATGATCCATGTCTCTCATTACCGCCTGAGCTTTGTGTAGAAGAAGCAGTTTACACTCAGATCGTTAACATTCCGCAAAATCAAAACGGCTACGATTTAGTTTATCAGCGCTGTTGTCGAAATCCAAGCATCATCAATATTTTTGACCCTTCTAATTCAGGAGCTACTTTTACAACCAGAATTCCAGGCACAAATCAAAGTCCGGACCCCAATAGTAATCCTGTTTTTCAATCCTTTCCTCCAGTAGCAATTTGTTTGGGTCAACCTTTAAATTTTGATCACAGTGCTATTGATGCGGACGGTGATGAACTTTTCTATAATTTTTGTGATCCGTTATTAGGCGCTACACCTCTTGATCCTCAGCCAAGTCCTGCTCTTGCTCCTCCTTACTTCCCCGTTACTT
>JBDNHP010000013.1:0-6889 GCA_041688765.1 Flavobacteriales bacterium | reverse complement strand
TTTCCATCTCCAAAATTCCAGAGGAATTTAGCCTGAGTATTACCTGATTCCAATTGAAAAATAACACTTACACCTGCGCAAGCTTCTCGCACATTACAACCAAAAATTAACTCCGAACCTACTTTAGCCGGAGTATTAGCATTGGCATCTTTTTCGTTCAATTGAGTATCTTCAGCAGTTTGCACATCAAGAGTCTGCGTTTTTGAAGCTATGTCCTTCTGAGATTTTGATTTTGATGATTTCGAACTTTGCGCTGTATTGGAGAGATTAGAGATTGCAGTTAAAGCTGAATCATCATTTAGGTCAAGTTCTTCAACAGAAGCGGAATCTATATTTTGGATTGATAACCTAGTTTTTGCCTCAAATCCTTTGTCTTCAGTGAGACGTTCGGCTCCTTTGGAAACGGGCGACCACAGGGTCATGAAGAACATAGAGCCCATGAGCGCTAGCAAAATTGCCGCTGCGATGAACGAAGTGAGAGTCCCCCCTGATTCGGCAGCCCCCTGAGTTCTCAGGCGGTTTTCCATATCCTTCCAGCTTGATTCGCTGTAAGGAGCATTATAGTTTTCGAAAGCATCTTTGATGCTGCGATCGAATTCATTAAAGTTTTTACCCATCCGCTCTATAGTAATCCTTCAATAATATTTGCTTAAGGTTCTTTCTTGCTTTAGCTAGGTTCGATTTGGAAGTCCCCACATTAATATTTAGTGATTCGGCGATGTCTTTGTGAGTCATATTCTCAAAGACATAAAGGTTGAAGATAGTTCGATATGCTGGGCTAAGCTGTTGCATAGCTGCCATTATATCTTCCGGTTTAAAATCGTAAGCCGGGCTTTCCTCTTCTTCATCCATCTGGGGTTCCAGAAAATCATCCATTTCCTGATCTTCTCTCAGAAATAGAAACTCATGTTTCTGCTTTCTGAAATGGTCGATGCTGAGATTTACCATAATCCTTCGCATCCAACCTTCGAAGGAACCCTTTCCGTCGAATTTCTCAATACTTGTAAAGACCTTCATGAACCCGTCTTGGACTATATCCTCAGCGAGTTCTACATTCCTAGTGTAGCGCATACATACAGCTTTCATTTTGCCGTAAAAAAGCTCAAAAACGCGACACTGAGCCTTTCGGTCTCCGATTTTGCATCCCGCTATGAGTTCTTCAATTGCCCAAAAACTGTCCGCCATTTTGCGCGTACATTAATATGACGTAAAAAAATATGCAGGGTTGCCTTAAAAAAATCCCTGCGTCGCTGAAAGATATAAAAATTAATTGTCTTACACCTAATTAGCTGGATCGCCTGCTACATTTTACACCTTATTATATATGACTAACTTTGCTAGGTGAAAAAAAGGGTCGTACTTGGACTTTCGGGAGGTGTTGACAGCAGTGTTGCTGCTTCCATGCTTTTGGAACAAGGGTATGAAGTAATCGGAATTTTCATGCGAAACTGGCATGATGAATCGGTAATTATCAATAATGAATGCCCTTGGATTGATGATAGCAATGATGCTATGCTCGTTGCAGAAAGTCTTGGCATTCCTTTTCAGGTGATGGACCTCAGCGAAGATTATCGCAAAAGGATCGTAGATTACATGTTTGTAGAATATGAAGCCGGCAGAACACCCAATCCAGACATCCTTTGCAATCGCGAAATCAAATTTGACCTTTTTCTTAAGGCGGCAATTCAACTTAAAGCAGACTTTCTGGCTACAGGGCATTATTGCCGAAAAGACAGCTTTGTAAATGAAAATGGAGAAACCATTTACCGATTGTTAGCAGGAAAAGACTCGAATAAAGACCAAAGCTATTTCTTATGTCAGCTCAATCAGGAGCAACTCAAATATGCTTTGTTTCCTATAGGTGATTTAGAAAAACCGCAGGTTAGAGAAAAAGCCAGAGAGCTTGGCTTAGGTACTGCGGAGAAAAAAGATTCGCAAGGACTATGCTTTATTGGTAAAGTAAAACTCCCTGTTTTCCTGCAACAACAACTTCTACCTAAAATTGGGAAAGTCATTTTGGTTGGTCCGGAAGAAATAAAAGTGAATTCTCACAATATAAATGATCACTCCCTACAAAATATTGAAAAGGTTTGCAAACCATTCATTTTCAATAAATCAATGGGCAAAGTTATTGGTGAACATCAAGGAGCTCATTTTTATACCATTGGACAAAGAAAAGGCTTAAATATTGGTGGTTTTACTGAGCCGATATTTGTATTAGCAACTGATACCCAGGAGAATATTATTTATTGTGGAATGGGCGAAGATCATCCCGGATTATATCGCCACGGCCTTTTCATTAAATCTGATAAGGTACATTGGATTAGACCTGATTTGCAAATTAAAGTTGCTGAATCAATGGAATATTTAGTCCGAATCCGATACCGCCAAACGCTCCAAAAAGCAAAGTTGTTTTCAACAATTAATGGTCTTTACATCGTGTTTGACAACGCGCAAAAAAGCGTCGCTTCAGGCCAATTTGCGGCTTGGTACAACGAGGACGAACTTTTAGGAAGCGGAGAAATTTCTGACTGAGGCAACCTTTGAATTATAATTATTGTCTATTCTTTGTTAGCAAACTCTGCATGGATTGCCAGCTTATTTTATAGCTTTCAGTTTGTAAACCTGTTAATCGCTCAACTAATGAACAAAGTTTTACGAGTACTTATGGTGATTTCGTCTCTCTGGATAGGACTTTCATCAACCAAAGCGCAAGTTCTTTGCGAAGAAAATCTGGTGCTGATAAATTTAACTACTGGAGCTTTCGGGAATGAAGTTTCATTTCAGATTCTGGGAAGTGATAGTACAGTGGTCTTTGATTCTGCTACTGCATTTCCATATTTAGAAAGCAACTCGCCTTACACCGCTACTGTTTGCCTTGCCGATGGTTGTTATGGTGTAATCATGCTAGATTCATTTGGCGATGGATGGAATGGCGCAAATCTTACAGTGTCATACGATAATACTATGATTAACATTGGCACTCTCCTTCAAGGAAGCTTCGGTGTTAGCGCTTTTACAGTTAATATTGAAGACCCAAACTGTGCAGCTCCTGCCATTTTTGGTTGCACAGATCCAAACGCTTTAAATTATTACCCTGCTGCTACGGAAGATAATGGCTCTTGCCTTTACCCTATTGAGTGTGGAGTTGGTCAAGTTGCTGCACAACTTTATGTATGCACTTTCTCCAATGGTATAGACGTGATTTTAGATATTCTTGATTCTCAAGGAAACATTGTTACAACAATTAGTGGACTAGGTAATAGCCAAATTTTTTACATGGATATTTGCCTTGATCCTGAGGAATGCTATACTGCAATCATGAGCAATGGTGCTGGTTTCAATGGCTGGTCAGGTGGTTATTTTTGGATCAACAGTGGCGGTTATCAATTAATCAATGAATCTTTAGATTATGGCTTATCAATTGAGTCTGCTAATTTTAGCATAAATGGATCATGTCCTTATCCTGGATGTACCGACCCTGCAGCTCTTAATTATAATGCATATGCCAATGAAGATGATGGCTCATGTGTATATCCTGAACCTTGTGAGGGGAATCCGGTACAAGTGATTGTTTATACTGGAAGTTGGGCATTTGAAATGGACTGGTACATACTTGATGGAAATGGAGCTATTGTTTTCGATAATAGTGATGTTTACTCCAACAACTACAACTATACTTATAATTTATGCTTAGCTGACGGATGCTACACCCTCGTGCTTACCGATTCATTTGGTGATGGTTGGAACGGAGGAGTAATATATTTCAATTATGCCAACAATGAATTCAATGCGAGTATTCCTTATGGTAATTTATTTGTGCAAGCTTTCGGAATCAATGCTGATGAATGTGAGGCTGATATAACTTTTGGTTGTACTAATCCTGAAGCAAACAATTACGTTCCTGAAGCTACCATAGAAGATGATTCATGCACCTATGATATTTATGGTTGTACCGACCCTCTAGCCAGCAATTATGATTATTGGGTAAATATTGACGATGGCTCTTGTATATACCCTGAACCTTGCGACGGCGTTTATTCTCAACTTTATGTTTGTACATTCTCTAATGGATTGTGTGTAAACCTTCAAATATTAGACTCCGAGGGCAATGAAGTGATTTTTGTGAGTGAGCTATACAGTGGTCAAATCGCTTATTTTGATTTGTGCTTGCTTCCCGGAGAGTGCTATTCAGCAGTGATGTCGAGTCCTTGTGGCAATGGCGGATGGTTTAATGGCTATTTTTGGGTAAATTCAGGGGGCTATCAGTTGGTAAACGATTATCTCGATCCAGGTTTTGATTCTCAAACGGTGTATTTTTCTATAGATGGTGCTTGCCCTTCAATTGGTTGCACTGATCCTGAAGCAAGCAATTACGATCCTGCTGCCAATGAAGACGATGGTTCATGTGTATATCCTGAACCATGTTTTGAAAACAACGTTACTTTGAACCTTTCATTGGGAATGTTTCCAAATGAAGTAAGTTGGATTGTAACCGGCGAGGATGGAGTACTTTATGGATCAGGTGGCAATTACAATGGATACAGCGAAGTAATCAACTTGTGTTTACCCGATGGTTGCTACACATTTGAAATGTTTGATTCATTTGGTGATGGATGGAATAATGCCTTTGCAAGTTTGACGCTCAATAATGAAATTATTGCTTCGGGCACTTTGTATCAAGGTAGTTATGACTACTTTAATTTTGGCGTTAATACGGAGGGTTGTGAAGGCGAAGTTGAAATTGCAGGTTGTACAGATCCGGTTGCTGCCAACTATGATCCCAATGCTACCATTGATAATGGTACATGTGTTTACTTCCAAGATTGTGAGCTGAATGCAGTTTATGTTGTGATTAGCACTCAAAACTGGGGTTACGAAATATCTTGGGAATTAACTACAGAAGGAGGTGGCGAAGTTGTAGCATCTGGTAGTGGATACAATAGTTGGTCATATTATACTACAGAGCTTTGCCTTGAAGATGGCTGCTATGAACTTCACATGTATGATTCATGGGGTGATGGCTGGAATGGCGGCTACTACGCTATTATCAGTGAGAATAATTACAATGAAGGAACACTTCTTTACGGTGATTACACCATGGATCTGATTAGCATTAACGGCAATTGTGGCATTACCGGTTGTATGGATCCTGAAGCGATTAATTATAATCCTCAGGCTACAGTTGAAGATGGAAGCTGCGTTTACAACGGCGGATTTGGCGGAGATTTAGGCGATTTTGTAAACCCTGAACTCGATTTCGATTTTGACTATTTCCCAAATCCATTCTTCAATGAAGTGCAAATTGTACTTAATAATCTCAACCCTATTGAAGATCTAACGATTGACATGTATGATGCTACTGGACGTATTGTGAGCAATATGTTTTACGGAAAAGGCAGAGAATATTTCAGAGAAGAAATTCAACTGAATGGTCTTGAAAGCGGAATGTACATTGTTACTGTTCGTAATGGAGATAAAATCCAAACCGAGCGATTGATAAAAGAATAAGCAGAATTTTCTTTGATAATAAAGAGGCTGTCTCCAATGGGGCAGCCTTTTTAATTTCAATGTAGAACAACCTAGCTAGGTTTGTACTGCGCAATAACCGCTTATAATGTTTTGGAACAAATAGAATTGGCTTCTTTAAAAGAGCATTGAATAACAAGTGCGAGATTAATTCATATTACTATTTCCAATGGTTACGCTAACTGAGATGATCAAATTGCAACTGTTCCATTGAATGCAACTGAAATTTATGAAAAGGCGAATTTTGCAGCAGGCACGGTCGGTTCTGCCATTTTTTAATGTAGCAGTGTCGATATAGAAGCAGGAAATCAATATAGATTGAGACTAAAACCAGCTAATGCCAATCCAAGTGCTTGTTTACTAAAGTGAAGAAGTTCAAACCGCAAAACCTCTCCAGCCCTCCTCAGTGCAGAAGGTCTTTTGTTTTTAATGCGGCACGAAACTAAATCTCGTCCCTCACCTTATAACCGTGTCTCCTAGTATCAGTTCTAGAAACGAGTTCTCCAATAAATCCGGCCAAAAAAAGCTGTGTACCGAGTATCATGGCAGTGAGGGCTATGAAAAAACTAGATTGCTCTGCAATGTTTTTTGCAGGAATGTTATGATAAAGAAAGTACAATTTGCTTCCTCCGATCCAAGCGAATGACAATGCCCCAATAGTAAACATCAATATTCCTAAAGTGCCAAATAAATGCATTGGTTTTTTACCAAATCGGCCAATGAACGATATGGTCAGCAAATCAAGGAAACCATTTACAAATCGTTCCAAACCAAATTTTGAAGTTCCATATTTGCGAGCTTGATGTTGAACTACCTTCTCTCCTATTTTCGAAAACCCTTCTTTTTTTGCAATCACAGGAATATAGCGATGCATTTCACCCTGAATCTCCAGGCTTTTTACCACCTCATTGCTGTACGCTTTAAGACCACAGTTAAAATCATGAAGATTTATACCCGACATTTTGCGAGTTGCCCAATTATAAATGCGCGTAGGAATAGTTTTAGTTATGGGATCATGACGCTTTTTCTTCCATCCGGAAACGAGATCGTAGCCTTGATTTTTGATCATGCTCACAAGCTCCGGGATCTCATCTGGAGAGTCCTGCAAATCAGCATCCATGGTAATTACGACATCCCCTTTTGCCTTTCCAAATCCGAGATGCAATGCTGCTGATTTGCCATAATTTCTATTGAAACGAATGCCTTTGATTCGAGGATCTTTATGAGCTAATGCAGAGATTACTTGCCATGAATTATCAGTGCTTCCATCATCAATCAAAATGATTTCGCAGCTATAGTTCTCTTTATCAACAACACGCGCAATCCACTCATGCAACTCAGGCAGGCTCTCGGCTTCATT
>JBDNHP010000188.1:0-2837 GCA_041688765.1 Flavobacteriales bacterium | reverse complement strand
ATTGCATCAGGTATCCTTTCAAAATCAAGGGTTTTACCTTCCACTAAGTTCCTGAGATGTCCAGGCTCTGCCACTTTTGCTAAAGAAGATCCTGAGAGACCGCCATGCCAAACCATTAATCCCGAATAACCGCAAGCTCCGATTAAAGGATAATTAATAGGGATATTGTTATTAGCGGCAAATTCACCAGCTTTTCGAGCGAATATGGCTCCAAAAATAAGAGCCAATCCCCAATTGAACCAAGCCACAATTATGGTAAGCAGCGTTACACTGAAAACTGCTGATCCCGCTGATTTACAAAGTATAGAGGTAGCCTTATCGATAATTCTTTCAACTGGTTTCGACAAGGCCAACATGTGTCCGAGCACCAAAATCAGCATCATTTGAACTGTGAAAGCCAGCAGTGATGCATTCCACAATCCATCATTCCACCATATTGTTAGCTGCTTTAAATATTGAATACTTGCGGTTTCTACTGGTTTGGTGAAAACCATGGCCATTACAAAGCTCAATAAAGTAAGAAATAACGCAATAGTGAAAGGGGCCGGCAAGACCCCTTTCAACACTTTGAGAAGAATATCAGATAACCTTTTCAAAAAGATTAGAATGGGAGGTCATCACCTTCATCCAAATCCGGTAAATTGCCGCTGAAAGGTGAATCCATAATCGGAGCAGCGGCAGCTGCGCCACCCGTTGATGCAGCAGGAGATGCTCCTGAGCGTTCAAGTTTCCATGCTACGAGATTGTTGTAGTATTTGCCCGAATACTCTCTGCCCCTTATATCAAAAAATATTTTTACTCTTTCTCCAACCGGAAGATCTTTGAGTAACTCCACTTTTTCTTTCAGGACTTCGAATTTAATATCTTGCGGATACTGTTCATTTGTGGTAATCACAAACTCACGCTTATAAAATCCGCTCGGATACTTTTCTTCTTCCATCATTAGTTTAATCGTCCCTTCGAGTTCCATAGTAAATAGGTATTATGTTAATTATTGAATGATAATAAAGTGAGCCATGCTTCCTGCACATTTCCCTGCTTCAGAAAATTTGCTGCATGGCGGTGTAGTTCTTTTTCCAGTTGGACGGCATCATTTTCAAAATGAATAAACAGTTCTGCCAACTCTGTTAATTTGTATTCGTTTACGCTGGTTTCATCGGGCAATACCTCAACATTCCCAAGCATACCAAGATCATTACCAGTTAATATCTTGCTATTTCTAATATCGAACGGTATCAAATCGACACCCATTCCTAGTTTGGTTAAGGGTTTAGCCACTTCAAACATTGCCTCCGGTGATAATCTGCAATACCAATCTCCTCCACATCTACCAATTTGGTCCATTTTTAATGGATCAATATTTCCATCTGCATCAAGAACCCGGTCAGCAATATGGATTTTCAATACTTCACAAATCACCAGATTCCCGGCTCCACCTTCTGTTCCGAGTTCAACCACATCATTCACCTTACATTCTATTTGCACAGGCGATTCTGCAACACGAAATGGTTTGATAGTATCCGATTCAATAGAAGTAAATCCTGCTTTTTCAAACTCACTTACGCCTTGCGCATATTCAGTACTTGCCAATGATGTTTGCTGCACCATATTGTAATCCACAATATTGATTACTACCTCTTTTATTCGCTTTACATTCTCGTAAGTATGCTTTGTGGTATTATCTCTACCTCTTCTTGCAGGCGAAAAAATGAGTATCGGTGGATTGGCACTAAACACGTTAAAGAAACTAAAAGGGGCCAGATTTGGCCTGCCTAACTCGTCAATTGTACTCGCAAAAGCAACAGGCCGCGGAGCCACAGCTGCAAGTAAATAATGATGAAGTTTACCGGTAGTGATATCTTTAGGATCAATTGTTTTCATCGCTCTATTGACCGCTTTCAAGATTTTTTGCAGCTTCCAAAACCTGATTTCGCAGCATTTCTTTATAATCGACTATACGTTGTTGCAGTTTAGGATCAGAGGAACCAAGAATTTGGGCTGCCAGTATACCTGCATTTTTTGCGCCATCAAGAGCAACCGTTGCCACTGGCACCCCTGAAGGCATCTGTAAAATAGACAATACACTGTCCCAACCGTCAATAGAATTACTTGATTTAATAGGAACTCCGATTACTGGAAGAGGTGTTATAGCAGCCGTCATTCCAGGTAAATGTGCCGCACCGCCGGCACCCGCAATGATCACTTTAATTCCGCGACCCACAGCAGAAGTTGCGTACTCAAACATGCGTTCTGGAGTGCGATGTGCCGAAACAATATCGATTTCATAAGGCACCCCAAGTTCTTTCAAAACATTTGCTGCCTGCGACATAATTCCCAGATCAGATTTACTTCCCATTATTATTCCAACCACGGTTGTATATATTTCAATTCAAATCAAAGGAACATTCCTGCAATTGATGCAGTAAACAAACAAGCCAAAGTCCCTCCCAATAATGCAATTAATCCAAGTTTTGATAGCATTCCTTTTCGGGATGGCATAAGCGAACCAATGCCACCAATTTGAATACCTATTGATGCAAAGTTCGAAAAACCACAAAGAATATAGGTTGCCAAGAACACAGATTTTGCTTCGTGAAACATTCCCAAGCCACCCTCAGGCCCGCCAGTTACGTTTTTCATATTGCCAAGCGTCACGTAAGCGTAAAATTCATTGAGGATTGTTTTCTCGCCGATTAATTGTCCAACAGCAATCATATCTGCACTGCTCACTCTTATCAACCAAGCAACCGGAGCTCCTACATAGCCCAAAATAAATTGCAGTGAAAACTTATCGTAGCTAGTATTTTCTGCAATCACTTCATTTAAGCCGGTATAAT
>JBDNHP010000187.1:0-14210 GCA_041688765.1 Flavobacteriales bacterium | reverse complement strand
TTCTATGGAAAGGGCGCAGATAGTTGGAAACGTGCAAGTGAAACCGACAACTTCAACCCCCTGCTTTCTGACCACTTCGTTCATCAAAAACACTTCTACTCGGATTCAGCCTATTATTTCATCAGAATAGATGATGAGTTGGCATCCCGAATTCAGACCAACAACTCTGTAAGCGATCTCTCCAATTATGAAGTAACGAGCTTTCAGGATAGAGCTTATATTGAAAATGACCAAGTGAATTTTGTGAAGTCAGGAAGGAACTTTTTTGGAGAAAACTTCTTCGATAATACCTTGAATTATACTTTCAATTTCAGCATGCCTGATGCCCTTCCTTTGCCTGCAATGCTAAGAACCAGAGTGGCAGGACGCACCATAGGGGCAGCGGATGAAAGCTTCTTCACATTCACGGTTGATGGCACTTCTTCTGTGATCGACATATTGGGAACCTCCACCGGAAGCACTGCTGACATAGCTAAACTTGGTTTTAGAGTATTTGAATTTACCCCCAATGATGGTAACGTTGCCGTAAATGTATCCTTCAGCAAAGCCAATGCTGAAGCAGAAGGTTGGCTTGATTATATTGGCATTTCCTTGAGTCGCAATCTCAAAATGTCGGGTAATTTCTTACCGTTCAGAGATACCTTGTCTGCGGCCCCAGGCAGGATTTCCGAATTCATCCTCAGCAATGGCAATTTAGTATCTGACATTTGGGAAATTACTGATCCAACCCAAGCTTCCCGCATAGGATATACATTGCAAAACGGGGAATGTCGCTTTAGACTACCTACAGAAACCACAAGAGAATTTGTGGCTTTTAACAACTCATCTATAAAAAACCCTCGAGCAGTTGGACCAGTTCCAAATCAGGATCTGCACTCATTGGCGGGAATTGATATGGTAATTGTTTCTACTGCCGGTATAATGCCTGCTGCAACTAATTTGGCCGAACATCATGCTCAAGAAGGACGATCAGTTATAGTGGTTAGCCCAACGCAGATTTACAATGAGTTTTCCAGTGGAAACCGCGATGTGAGTGCTATCAAGATGCTCATGAAAATGCTTTACGACAGGGCCGAGGACGAAAGTCAGAAACCAAAACATTTGCTTCTTTTTGGCGATGGGAGCTTCAACAACAGAAGTTTCAACGGGGCCAATACCTTTAACATAATCACTTTTCAAAGCGACAATTCTATTTCACCAACGGCCTCTTATGTTTCGGATGATTATTTCGCTTTTTTGGATGATGACGAAAGTGATGCTATTCAGGACAAACTCGATATAGGCGTAGGTCGTTTGCCTGTTTCCTCCCTTGCACAAGCTCAGAGCATGGTTCGAAAAATAAAAAACTATACCGCTGCGAACAGTGGTTTTAATTTGAACCAAAATTGCGGTGATGGCAGCACTGGGTCAGTTTATGGAAGCTGGAGAAACACAGTGATTTTTGTTTCGGATGATCAGGATGGTAATGACAATGACGGAGTTACGCACATGCGCAATTCTGATGTTCATGCAGACTCTATCAATCTGAAATACAATGAATATGATATTGAGAAGATCTATCTCGATGCCTACACCCAGGAAATTTCACCCGGTGGAGAACGTTACCCGGAGGCAGAAGAATTGATAAAACGCAAAGTTCAAAACGGAGCTCTCATCGTAAATTATATTGGTCATGGCGGAGAGCGGGGCTGGGCTCATGAAAGAATATTAGACATACCCACCATCCAGAATTGGAGCAATTTTAATCGTTTGCCTCTTTTTATGACCGCCACTTGCGAATTGAGTCGTTACGACGATCCCGCATTTGAATCTGCAGGGGAACTTACTTTGTTAAATCCAAATGGGGGTGCAATTGCACTTTTAACCACTACCCGAATTGTGTTTTCTGGCTCTAATCAGCGATTAGGACGGGCTTTTTATAATGTAGCACTGGAAGATGAGACCATTCCTGACCTCACTTTAGGTGAAATTGCCAGAAGAACCAAGAACGATACTATTGCCCTGCTTTCTACAGAAAACATGCGGAATTTTAGCTTGCTAGGCGATCCTGCTCTCCAACTCGCCTATCCTAAATATGAAGTGTACACTACGCTCATTAATGGAAATACTGTGGAAGTTCAAGATACCGTGAGAGCATTACAGGAAGTGAGTATTAGCGGTTATATTGGCGATTATTCCGGAACTGTTTTGGAGAATTTCAATGGCTTTGTTTATCCTACTGTTTTCGATAAAAAGCAAGAAGTGGTTACGCAGAATAATGACAATCAGAATGGCCCCTATGTATTTGATACCTTTAAGAATATCATCTATAAAGGAAAAGCGAGTGTTGTGAATGGCTATTTCAATTTCAGCTTTATAGTTCCTCGAGATATAGCCTACGCCTTTGGCGAAGGCAGAATTAGCTATTACGCTGTTCAGGCTGAGGGCAATGACGATGCCCATGGATTTTCGGAAGAATTTGTAATTGGTGGATCCCTCACAGGAGCTGAATTGAACACAGAAGGTCCGACGGTAGAACTTTTTATGAATGATGAGCGTTTCGTTTCTGGCGGAATTACCTCTACCGATCCTATCATTTTTGCAAAAGTATTTGATGAAAATGGAGTGAATACGGTTGGAAATGGCATTGGTCATGATATTACTGGTGTGCTCGACAGCGAATCTGAAAATGCTATAATCCTGAATGATTATTACGAGTCAGATTTGGATACCTATAAAAGTGGCCAAGTACGCTATCAGCTTGAAGGTGTGGCGGATGGTCCACACACCCTTGATTTCAAAGTTTGGGACGTACATAATAACTCATCTTCCGAAACTATAGATTTTGTGGTTGCAAGCAATGAAGAGTTGGCTTTAGAGCATGTGCTCAATTACCCAAATCCTTTTACAACTCGGACTGAGTTCTTTTTTGAACATAATCAGGCCTGTGATCTTTTAGAAGTCAGACTGCAAGTTTTTACGGTTTCAGGGAAACTTGTTAAGACCTTTGATCGTACAGTGCTGACAGAGGGATACAGGTCAGAACCTATAGAATGGGACGGACTGGATGACTTTGGAGATCGACTTGCAAGAGGTGTTTACGTATATCGCCTAGATGTAAGAACTTCAGAAGGCAAGCAGGCCGAAGCTTTTGAAAAACTAGTGATCCTTAGATGATTACAATGATTGTGAATAATTTAGTATCTTTGCAACCCTCGAAAAACCGAACCATGTTCAATCGAATAGTATGGCTCTCAGCCGCCGCTTTATTGATTAATAACCCAATATCGGCGCAATTAACCAGCACTAAAGCTGCACAAACATTGCAGCTCAATACCATTACAACCGCTGTCCCATTTTTGCTGATCGCGCCTGATTCTCGTTCAGGTGGACTGGGAGATGCCGGTGTGGCTATTTCTCCTGATGCCAACGCCATTCATTGGAATCCAGCTAAATTGGCATTCACAGAAGAAGAATTTGAGATTTCATTATCCTACTCCCCTTGGCTTCCTGCTTTAGTTGACGACATGAATCTTGCCTATTTGAGTGGTTATAAGCGACTTAACGACAGACAAAGCTTCGGTGCCGCATTGCGATTTTTCTCGCTCGGAAACATCACGTTTACCGATGATCAGGGTACGGCAATTCGCGATTTCAAACCCAATGAATATAGTCTTGATGTTGCATTTGCTCAAAAATTATCGGATAATTTTTCAGGTGGTGTTGCTGCGAGATATATTCACTCCAATTTAACTGGTGGAACAAGTGTAGGTGGAGCCAATAGCAAACCTGGCCGTTCTGTTGCTGTGGATGTTTCGTTTTATTACGTGAATGATAAAATGCAATTAGGCAAGAAAGATGCGATTTTAGCTATAGGTGCCGACGTTTCGAATATTGGCGCAAAAATGTCATATACCGAAACGGCAAATCAAGACTTCATTCCAACCAATTTGCGTTACGGAACTGCATTAAGCATTTTGATGGATGACTATAACAAACTTACCCTTACGCTGGATGCAAATAAATTATTGGTGCCCACTCCTCCTGTTTATTTGAGGGATGAAGATGGACAGCCAGTGAGAGATCCTGACACCGGAGATTTTATAGTGGCTGCCGGTCGTAACCCTGATGTTGGTTTGGCTGCGGCAATGTTTGGTTCTTTTACTGATGCTCCTGGTAATGTTACCATTTTTGATGATGGCTCTGTGAGTGTTGAAAAAGGAAGTGTGTTGAAAGAAGAACTAAGAGAAATCAATCTCGGTGGGGGATTTGAATATGTGTATGATGATCAGTTTGCTTTTAGAAGTGGATATTTTTATGAGCACAGAACCAAAGGAAACCGACAGTTTATCACTTTAGGTGCGGGAATTAAGTACAATGTATTTGGTATTGATCTATCTTATTTGATCAGCACTACTCAGCAAAATCCACTTGCCAACACGTTGCGTTTCAGCTTAAGACTTTCTTTTGATTCTCTTAATGAGGCTGCTGAAAGCGACTAATAATGATGGACTTTCGAGTAGGATTTGGCTATGATGTTCATCAATTAAAAGATGGACATCCCTTTTGGCTTGGAGGCATTAAGATTGATCACGAAAAAGGAGCATTTGGTCACAGTGATGCTGATGTATTGCTCCATACTATTTGCGATGCTTTGTTAGGTGCCGCAAATATGCGCGATATAGGTTTTCATTTTCCCGATACCGCATCAGAGTACAAAGGAATAGACAGCAAAATATTGTTCAGTCAGGTTATAAAGCTCATAGGTGATGCCGGATTTAGTATTGGAAATATAGACTCTACTATTTGTTTGCAAAGCCCTAAAATCAAGGATCATATCCCTCAGATGCAAGAAGCGATAGCAGAACTTGCAGGTATAGAGAAATCAAGAGTGAGCATAAAGGCGACAACAACAGAAAAGTTAGGATTTGTAGGGCGCGAAGAAGGAATTAGTGCTTATGCCATAGTCTTGATCCAAATGCCTTCTGGCGGATCCGTCATCTACAATCAATAAGGAATTGAAACTTTTATAGCGAGTTCAGGTGTCCTCCTTGTTCATCGTCGAAAAAGAAAACTCTGATTTCACAGGTATCTCTTAAGAAGTCGATTTTACCAATCTCGAAACGGTTTATTTTGATGCCGGTTCTAAGTTCAATGTCCATAATTAGTTCCTGTCTGCGCTCTGGACGAATCAATTCAATTTTTTCGTAAATTATTACCTTACGGCTTTCATGACGCAGCAGCCACACTTTCTCCAAACCATAAGTGGCCATTAGGATTGCGACATTAGCAAAAGCCATTTCGGCCATACTCACCTTTTTATTTATCAATGCATTCATCACCGAAACACCTATTACAATGAATAGATAAGTCATTTCCTTGATAGGAATAGCGTCTGTGCGGTACCGTATAATACCAAATACGGCAAACAAGCCCAAAGCAAAAGCCAAATCGATTTTTACATTTTCAAGGAGGAAACAAAGCAGGAAAACGCTGATACTTATGAGGAAATAAGTGAACAAGAAGTCTTTCCTTCTTTCTATTGGATAATAGATATATCTGACAAGTATTACAACAAATGCCAGGTGCAATGCGAATCGTACTACGAGTTCAATAAAGTTTCCACCATCAATAAACTTCAAGCCTAAAGGACTTGCTTCTGCCAATAGGCCTGAAAAACCAAATTGACTTAGATTAGATAGAAACGAAAAAAGTTCAAGGCTAAAGTTCATTCTGTAAGCGTTTGATACGTATTAATTTGGATTTGAATTGATTCTGTTTCAGATGAGGATGCAGCATTGCCATACCTGTACAGTATTTACTTAGACTGTCTTCGTAAACTCCTGCTTCTTTTAAAGCAATCATTACTGGACTTTGTCGATTGTATTTTTCTTGTTTTACTTCTGCGATTGCAACATGAGATAAGTCAAGCGATTCATTATTCTTTTCAAAATGGAGGTCCAAGTCAAAAGTAACTCGTTCCATACCATAGAGATGAGCCAAAGTGATTCTGGAAAATCGATTTATAACTGCGGGCAATAATTCTGATTCTATTCCCGCAATCTCTCCAATAAATCGCTTAGACTCTTCACTTAACGCAAGCTCTGGACCTTCAACTATCATTCTGTTTTTTACAGTTCTACCCTTATTATTCTTGAACTTGATTTCCAGAAAACACAATTTCGACTCCACATAAGTCCTGAACCTTACTTTATGACGATTTTGTTTACCTGCATGATGATGATGGTAAAAAAGAAGGTCATTCGTATCCAAATAGAGCGTATCATATTGAAAAATCCTTACTCCATCTATTTCTAAAACTTTGTAATGAGGTCGGATCTTATTCAGCACTTCGCCAAGCTTTGAAGGGTGAAACAAGAATTTGGTATCTGTACGATTAAGTAATCGCACACGATCCAGCTCTTTAAGACTGATGCTGTCAAATTCAAGTATAGGTTCCAAAAAGCTTTCCAAAGCATTCAAAATTAGAAGAATTAGTCTAACTTCACCCGCCCTTTTGAAAAAGGTTTTAAATATTCAATAAAAAAATTGATGGAGAAGTTAATTTTAGGAACGGAAGTGATGAAATATGAGTCGGAAAAAGAATTGAATTCCGATGATCTTTTTTTATTAACTACAGCAAGAGATAGCCTTTTCAGAGCTTATGCTCCTTATTCGAGATTCAGAGTTGCTGCTGCCATCCGATTGGCAAACGGGCAAATAGTAACCGGCACAAATCAAGAAAATGTTGCCTTTCCTTCAGGATTGTGCGCAGAAAGAGTAGCTTTTTTTGCTGCCGGGCATCAATTTCCGGAAGAAAAATTTGATTCTGTGGCCATTATTGCCCGCAGTGAAGACTTTAACATGGATCACGCTGCGGCACCTTGCGGGGCATGTAGACAGGTTATGCTTGAATATCGTTTAAAACAAACAGATCCGGTGCGTGTAATTTTGGCTGGAGAATCTGGTTCTATTTTGATTGTAAAGGACGTAAAAGATCTTTTGCCACTCTATTTTCATGAAGATGCGTTGAAAAAAGGGGAATGATTCCCGTGCATTGTTCCGTTTGCCTTAAATTTGCGCTTTAAACCACGATGCATCAATTCATGGCTACAACAACTCCTTCTAAAGCAAAACCTGCAAAAAAAGCGTCAAAACCTTCGCCCAAGGCCGAATCTGGTAGTTTTGACAAAGCCACTTATGTGAAGTGGTACAGAGATATGCTTCTTATGCGCCGCTTCGAAGAAAAGTGCGGTCAACTCTATATTCAACAAAAATTTGGCGGGTTTTGCCATTTATATATTGGTCAGGAAGCCATTCTTGCCGGAATGACCAAAGCGATTAGACCTACCGATCGCGTAATTACGGCTTACCGAGATCACGCTCATCCCATTGCGCTAGGAACACATCCAAAATATGTGATGGCCGAGCTTTATGGAAAATCAACCGGAAGCAGCAAAGGCAAAGGCGGATCTATGCACATGTTTGACAAAGAACGTAACTTGTTTGGTGGACACGGTATTGTGGGTGCACAAATACCAATGGGTGCCGGAATAGCTTTTGCCGATAAATACCGAAATGAAGATCACGTAACCATGTGTTTCTTTGGTGATGGAGCGGCCAGACAAGGCGCAATGCACGAGACTTTCAATATGGCAATGACTTGGAAACTCCCTGTTATTTTTATTATCGAAAATAACAATTACGCTATGGGAACTTCGGTGGAACGCACTTCTAATGTTACCGATCTCACCAAATTAGGTCTATCCTATGAAATGCCTTCTGAAGCAGTAGATGGTATGCGCCCTGAAGCGGTTTGCGAAGCCATTGCACGTGCAGCAGAACGTGGAAGAAAAGGGGATGGCCCTACACTTTTGGATATCAGAACTTATCGATATAAGGGCCACTCTATGTCTGACCCGCAGAAATACAGAAGTAAAGAAGAAGTTCAGGAATATCAGGCGCAAGATCCTATTGAGCACGTCCTAAGAACGATTCATACAAACAAATGGCTCAGTGCTAAAGAAATTGAAACCATTGAAGCAGAAATAAAAGAATTAGTGGATGAATCAGTAAAATTTGCTGAAGATTCTCCGTTCCCAGAAGCTGCTGAACTTTACAAAGATGTTTATTTACAAGAGGATTATCCTTTCGTTAACGACTAATTATAAGATTTCCAGATGGCAGAGATAGTACGCATGCCTAAACTCAGTGATACCATGACCGAAGGGGTGGTAGCTGAATGGCATAAAAAAGTAGGTGATAAAGTTAAATCCGGTGATTTACTTGCCGAAATTGAAACTGACAAAGCCACTATGGAATTTGAATCATTCCAAGATGGGTTTCTTCTTCATATTGGTGTTGCCAAAGGCGCTTCGGCGGCGGTAGATTCTATACTCGCTATTTTGGGTAAAGAGGGCGAAGACATAAAATCTTTGCTCGCTGCTGAATCAGCTCCTGTTGCGGCTCAAGTAGCGGCTCCTGTTTCAAGCCCTTCAGTATCTGCACCTTCTGCACCTATGATTGCGGCGCCAAGCCCTGTTGAGGCTGCCCCTGTTGTTGAAAAAGCAGCTTCTTCCAATGGAAGATTGAAAGCATCACCACTAGCGAAGCGACTTGCGGATGAAAAAGGGCTGGACATTCGGAACATTCCAGGTTCAGGCGATGGCGGAAGAATAGTTAGAAAAGACGTTGAAGGATTTAGCCCTACTCAAAGTCGCTCGGC
Organism: Flavobacteriales bacterium; assembly: GCA_041688765.1. Classification (GTDB taxonomy): domain Bacteria; phylum Bacteroidota; class Bacteroidia; order Flavobacteriales_D; family Sanyastnellaceae; genus JBDNHP01. The sequence continues at coordinate 5,506 of JBDNHP010000187.1, read as the reverse complement.
TGCTTCTCATACCGGAACTGAAAGCTATACCGAAGAAAATGTTTCTCAAATGCGTAAAACCATTGCAAAACGTTTGGCCGAAAGTAAATTCTCCGCACCTCACTTCTATCTTACAGTAGAAATAAATATGGATGCCGCAATTGTCGCGCGCAAGGCCATCAACGACGCTGCTGAAACTAAAATATCATTCAACGATTTAGTAATTAAAGCGGCTGCCATTGCCTTAAGAAAGCATCCAAAAGTAAATTCATCCTGGTTGGGTGATAAAATCAGGTATAACAATCACGTACATATTGGAGTTGCAGTAGCTGTAGATGAAGGCCTATTGGTTCCTGTTATCCGTTTTGCTGACGGAAAACAGCTTGCAGATATCAATTTTGAGGTTAAAGATTTTGCTGAACGTGCGCGCTCAAAGAAGCTGCAGCCGCAGGATTGGGAAGGAAATACATTTACCATTTCTAATTTGGGAATGTTGGGAATTGAAGAGTTTACTGCCATTATAAATCCACCGGATGCCTGTATTCTCGCGGTTGGCGCAATACGTCAAGTGCCTATTGTGAAGAATGGTCAAGTTGTGCCCGGCAACGTTATGAAAGTAACTTTGAGTTGTGATCATCGTGTTGTAGATGGCGCTACCGGTGCGGCTTTCCTTCAAACTTTCAGTTCTTATCTCGAGAATCCGGTATTGATGTTAGCATGAGCTTCGAACTATAAAAATGGAATGCGGTCTTTATGATCGCATTTTTTTTCGGCTCAAGGATGGTTCTGCTTTTTTACCTTTGAGCCTTATGCAGTCACCAATACTCGAAAATTCTATTGAGTTCCTAAAAGGCGTGGGGCCGCTGCGCGCTGCAACGCTGAAATCAGAATTGGGGGTAAGAGTTTTTGTTGATCTTCTGTTTCATTTGCCATTTCGCTATGTAGACCGATCCAAAATTCAAAAAATAAGCGAGATTAATAGTGATGCCGTTTTCTTTCAATTGAAAGGCAAAATTATCCGAGTTCAGGATTCAGGAAATGCCAAAGTAAAGCGATTAGTGGCCACTCTTGAAGACGAAAGCGGCACCATAGATTTGGTGTGGTTCAAAGGGGTACAATGGGTAAAAACCAGCATTAAACAAGATGAAACTTATATTGTTTTTGGAAAGCCCACCCGATACAAAGGCAGTTTTAATATTCCTCATCCGGAACTTGAGCCCATTGAAAAAAGCAGAACCACGATGGGAATTGCTTTAAGTCCCGTTTATAGCACCACCGAAAAATTAAGTGCAAAAGGGTTAAATAGTAAAGGTTTGGAAAGGATTATCCAAAACCTATTACCCATGATTAAAGGGCAGATGCCAGAAATTCTACCTGAATACTTATTGCATAAATTAAAAATTCCTGGAAGAGAAGAAGCAATCATTCAAGTACATGCACCTCAGGATCCTGAAAAATTAGAGAGGGCTTTGAAAAGACTGAGGTTTGAAGAATTGCTATTCTTGCAGCTTTTGCTGGTCAAGAAAAAAATGGACACCACTTCTAAAATGCAAGGCGTATCGTTTAGCCAAGTTGGGGACTTGTTCAATCGCTTTTACAAAGATTGTTTGCCATTTGATTTGACTGGTGCTCAAAAAAGAGTGCTGAAAGAAATAAGAGCCGATGTACTAAATGGAGCGCACATGAATAGGCTTATTCAAGGTGATGTTGGAAGTGGGAAAACCATAGTGGCATTATTGACCGCTATTCTTGCAATAGACAATGGCTATCAGGCTTGCATAATGGCACCTACCGAAATCCTGGCAAATCAGCATTTCGAATCCATGTCTGATCTCTTAAAAGAGCTCCCGATCAAACTGGCGCTTTTAACAGGAAGCACTAAAACGGCAAAACGCAGAATAATTCACGAAGGACTTTTAACTGGTGAATTGAACTTACTAATTGGCACTCACGCCCTCATAGAGCCCGCTGTGCAATTCAAATCCTTGGGAATTGCCGTTATTGATGAACAACACCGTTTTGGTGTAGCACAAAGAGCAAGTCTTTGGAAAAAAGCCAAATTGCCACCTCATGTTTTAGTGATGACGGCCACTCCTATTCCAAGAACCTTGGCTATGACCTATTATGGAGATTTGGATGTGTCGGTTATTGATGAATTGCCACCAGGTAGAAAGCCTATACAAACCGTACATCGGACTGATGCGGCAAGGGCCGAAGTTTTCGGTTTCATGGAAAAAGAAATTGAAAAAGGTCGGCAGATCTATGTAGTTTATCCTTTGATTGAGACTTCGGAGGCCATGGACTATAAAGATCTAATGGATGGCTATGAGAGTATTTGCAGACGATTTCCACGACCACAATTTCAGGTTAGTATAGTACATGGGAAAATGAAGTCTGAAGCAAAAGAATTCGAAATGGCCCGATTTGTAAGGGGAGAAACGCAAATTATGGTTGCCACCACTGTAATTGAAGTGGGTGTGAATGTGCCTAATGCATCAGTAATGGTAATAGAAAGTGCAGAACGATTTGGCCTTTCACAACTGCATCAATTGCGCGGCAGAGTGGGAAGAGGAGCCGAAAAATCATATTGCATTTTAATGAGCAATGATAAACTTGGTGAAGACGCCCGCACAAGAATTCAAACCATGATAAGAACCAATGATGGCTTTGAGATTGCAGAAGTGGATCTAGAACTGAGGGGGCCGGGAGATTTGCTTGGTACTCAGCAGAGCGGATTACCCGAAATGAAAATTGCCGATGTTGCTCGCGATAAAGATATTTTAAAAGCCGCGAGAGATATTGCTCAAATGATGCTTGATAGCGATCCAGATTTGAGTAAACCAGAACATGAACGTGTTAGAATTGAATTGAAAAAAATGCTGGTAAGTAGGCCTAATTGGTCAAGGATTTCCTGATGGAATTTCCCTACATATAAGTTTTCCTCGGCTATTAGCGGATATGCTGAACAATTTTCCGGTTTTATCCAGATTCCCGAAATAGCCGGTTTGTGAACCTTCCACTGGAAACCCGTTAAATGGCATGCCGTTTAATTGCAAAGCATAAAACTGAACGCCATCACTAAATAATACTGCAAACTGATCTTTATTTAAACGCTGTAATAATGGTAGAGATTTACAAGGAACAGACCATTTAACTTGACCTTCAATGCTTGTCCTTTTCAATTCCAATCCATTCCAAGATAATAGATCAGGTGCGCTATCTCCCGGAGCAGGTAGCACTTCTAAATACTGAGCCGCTTCATTAAGCTGGAATAATTTCTGAGAAGTGCCATCAAGTAACATGGCATATACAGAACCTGCACTATCTGAAAATAGGACTCCCGAAGATTCCAAATCTACATCTGTTTGTAAAAGCATGCTGGAAGCAACAAGATTTGAAGCGTTAGAGTTATAGAATTCACTAACATTTCCGTCGCGTTTTAGCACTGTAATATTCGCGCTTTTATCAGCAGTTACAAGGTAATCCTTGCTTCCAATTCGCAAATGCTCAATCCTTTCATAAATCAAATTGGACTTTTTAAACTGCCAACCTTTCAGGCCCTTAGCATCAATTCCATAATTGTAAATCACGCCATCTGTGCAGGCTACGAGTAATCGATAATTCCGATCTCGGTCGTAATCAAACACTCGCAAATCACTACTGGCTGGACTTTTGAGTCGAATTGGAAATCCCTCTACAGATCTTCCATTTCGGTCTAGGCAATAAATACTGCTACCAGTGCCAAAAACCAGTTGCAGTTTGCCGTTTTTGAACATATCAATCTGTTCAATTGAGGAAGTAATTGGTCCATCAACCTTGGTTTTCCATAAAATATTACCAGAAGATGAAACAAGATATACAGTGTTAGACTGATCCTGCACTAACACTTCCTTTTCTTTGGTATAGTGGTTTGTAACAATGGATGGAGTGGTTCTGAGAGGAGCCTCAAGTGCCACTGCCCATAAGTTGTCGAGATTATCCGATTGTGGGACATAGCTTTTATTCAATCCAATTACGGCATTCACAAACATCAAGCTATCATTAGTTTTACTGAGTGCAAGGCTGCTCAAAATGGCATCTGCTGCTTTCCACTTTAACGGAATGCCATTAAATTCTGGAAGGTTTTGGGAAGAAATGGCAAAAAGTCCCTTTCCCTCAGCCAACCACATTGGTTTTGAAATAAGGTATTCAGCTGGATTAAGTGCACCGGGCGCAGGGGGCATTAAACGATTATTTTCAATTTCCAGAGCTAGGTCATTTAGGCTTTGTTTGTGATGTGAAAACGCAGTGAAACTTTTCCCGATCAGCACATAATTAGCAATGGTTTTTGCTTTGTCACCCAGAACAAGACTAAGATTTAATGGCGTTTTGAGGGCAACTAAGCGATTGGAGTAAATAGTTTCTGAAGCACTTGAATCACAAAGCATGTACAAGGCATCCCAAGCACTTTTTTTACCGTTTGATCCCAAACTTATAACACGACTTCCTTTGTATTGGTATGACATTACACTCCCTCTCGGCCAATATTCAAATGCTTCTTCTATGGAACAAGAACAGGCAACTTCGGCTTCACTTATCAAACGATTGCGCTCTGCAATTTGATCTTTCCTTTCCCAAAACATTTCTGCTTCGGCTCGAATCTGTTTCCAGGAACCCTGAAACAATCGAAGACTATCAGCAGCAGAATGAACTGGAATATCTAAAATAATTGAATCTGTTTGAGCTAGGGCATTGGAATAAGCGCCGGGGGCAAAACCATTCATCAACAAGTGCCTTTCATGCAATACGAAATCAAAATTGTTCCAAATAGCATTCTCCGAATTCTTGAAAAGATAAATAGCATCGCTATTTTTACCACATTTCTTATAAGCAGAAGCAAAGTCCGGATCACCCGTCAATAATTGAAATTCATGATCAGGTAAAAGAGCCTCATTAGCACTAACACTCAGAATTCCTTGTACAAGGCTCGCCGACAATTTTCCGTTAGAAAAAACCGATTTTGCCGAGCTTGTCCATTTGGTGCCAAAGGCTGCAGATAAGAGACGAATAGCAAATTCATCTTCATTTTTATCAACACGAATACTGATAAGCCAGGAATCACTGTGTTTTGAAGCCGCCAAACTAAGCTTTCCTTGGTTAGCAGATGCCACAGAATCAAGTCCGAGAGCTGCATTTAGGGCTAGGCTGAAAATGGAATCCGAAGGCCAGAGATCAATTGTACCTTCATGAGCAGAAATGTGAGCAACAAATGAAGATATATCAGGTATCACAACAATGCTCTCAGCCGATGATGGCAGAGATTGAAGAATATCATCGGGTTTGTTGAGCTCAGACCGCAGTGTAAAAAGCACATAAGCGCACCATGCTAACAAAATAACTGCTACGAATAGAAAAGCTTGGCGCATTTGAAATTTTGAGCCAAGTTAATATCCTCCATTGAACAAAATACTTCCTTTAAAAAGCGTATTTCACAAGAGACTGTGGACTGTTCAGGATTTTAGCAATGTTCTGGAAATAACGATTTTTT
>JBDNHP010000186.1:0-6187 GCA_041688765.1 Flavobacteriales bacterium | reverse complement strand
GAATTTAATGTAAAAAAGGCTGCCCCAAACAGGACAGCCTCATGATGCATTTCAATGAATATAGCGCTACTACTTCTTAATGAAACGCAAAGTAGATTCTCCGGCAGCACTGCTCAGTTTAATCATATAATTGCCAGAAGGGATATTTCCTGGATCAATTTCAAAAGCATGATCTCCCGCAGACTGGAAGCCTTTATACAATTGAAACAATAATTTCCCTTCGATGTTGAACAACTCTATGGAAATAGTTCCCGAAACCGGTAAATGAAAAGTTAAAGTAGCAGTATCAATTATAGGATTAGGAAATAAAACCGGTCTGAATGGAGGCAGATCAGTTACTAATTGATCATTAATTCCTGTAGAACCCGGATTGATAAATACTTTATAAATGATTGTATTGGCAGAACTCTGTGTGCCATCATTCAGAAAAAAGATATTCGGGGCTGAGCTTTTAATTCCCCCTACAATATAGCCTAGAAGGATTTGTTCTTCACCCAATTGATCATATTGTATTACTTCATTACTGCTTACAGCGAGCTCAGGATTAAGAATAAATTCGGCCCCGCTGCCAAGTAAATCAGGCATTTCTCCTATCTTCATTTCAGAATAGTTTCCTTCGTTATCGCGCATTACGGCGCTAATAGTATTCACAAATGGAACTTCAGTATCATCTATCAAATTATTTTGTTCATCGTAGTAATAGCGACTTATCCCAGCAAAAAACAGATTGTATTGCTCATTTTCAAGTTCAGAATAAAGCGGCGCATGCGCAGAGTGGTATTGATTGAGCAATTGTTCAAACGCTGGAACTTGCGAATAACCGGATTCTTGAACCCGAACAATAGAATGCCAAGGTAAATTGGCACCTTCTTGAAATACTCCGCTAAACATGATTAAACCTGCTGTGCCATCCTCCAATACCTGTGGCAGCATATTATAATCGCGCCGATGAAGTACATCAACATCAGTCCAGGTAATTAAATCAGACATTTGCCATTCTGAATTCACTTCTTCCAGTACAAAAGAATGTATAGCATTGCTGTAATTCTGGATGAAACCCGCACCATGATCAGGTCCCATGGGATTATAGCGTCCTTCAAAATACTGTCCACCGCATAAATAGAATCGATTTTCTAAGTAGTTGAGTTGTCCGCCGGTATTGGCATATATTTCATTTTCGTATTGCAGAAATGCTGCGTCAGTGGATGTTCCGTTAATAATAGCAACCATAAGTTGCGGAACATCAATTACTGTTAAAAAAGGAAATGTGATGTGATCGGCGGCGGAATTGCTGTATCCGTAGCCACCTATAACAAAGAGCTTATCACCCACTTGAGAGAAATTCATATTGGTAGATTGCAATTGCTCTTCTAAATTAGTTGGAAGATCCACAACAGAACTTTGCCATATTTCAAATGTTTGAGGATCAATAATATACATATTTGTATTATTATCTGCGGCCAAGAAAGCTGCAAAAGGCTGTCTTTGATGTAAACCATCTGTTCTACCCCCAATTAAGAGCCATTTACCTTCATAACTAGCCCAAACATAAGATTGTAGTTCGGGCATTCCGGGAATTTCTAATGCTTCAATGCTTATTGAAAAGGGAAGAGATTGTGCCTTTACATTGCTGCAGAAAGCAAAGATTACTAGGGCAAGAAGTAGTATTGATGATTTCATGAACCAAAAATAGCCTGATTAATTGCTTAAAATGGTAACCTTGATTACACAAAAAGATGAATTAAATCAGCATTTTGCCATCGGATAAAGGAAAACCTACTAAACTCTTTTTTAGGATAAGTGATTTTTGGAATTGATATTCATAAAAAAAAATTAATTCAATAAAATATAAAATTCTCTGCTTTTTGTGTGGATTGAGGGCAAGAACTTATAAGAAATAATACCGAGAAGAAATCCTCGGTATTTTATTATTAAATCTGAATATAAACTTAAAGTTTCAACCATAATTTTAAACTTCTAAATCAAAAATAATAGAACGCAGATAACGCGGATTTGGCGGATCTGCGCGGATTAGATTGCAGATAGTTTGAACATGCTACCTTCAATGAACATCTTTAAACGGATCAGATCTGCGATTATCTGCTTAATCTGCGTTCCAATATTCGAATCAGATCTGCGCTATCTGCCTGCCATCACCCTGATTAAATCAGCATTTTGGCTATGGAATAACTGAAAAACTCAGAATCTCACGCCATCCACACTTTCTAGCGCGTCCAATGGAATATGGGTTCCGTTTTCCAATTGCATAAATTCAAATTGACCTTTGCGGTAAAGTCCGATAATAGCAGAACGAATAGCCTTAACTGCTCCTTTACCTTGCTTGTAATGAATTAATACCTCTTTGTGTGCCATGTTTCTTATGGTTTTCCAAAGATGTATTCCTTAAATGACTTTCAAATCAATACAGCGTTATGAATTCTGCATTGTAGTAATAAGAAATTGTTACGAAAACTAGTTTAACTTAGACTCCACAAAAGACTGTATATCAACTATTTGTTGTATCGACATACGCTCTAAAGGATAAAGTGGCATGTATTGGCGATGCCCAGGTTCAGCATGGGTGCCGTGCCTTAAAATCTGATATAGATCGAAATCAGTTCCATCACCCAAACGTTTTTTGAATTTGGCCATAGTCTGTTTACTGTCATCCAAAATAAGCTGAGAAGGGCCATATTCCCGATGGCAATTCAAACAACTGCGCTGCCATAGTTCCTCACCACGAGCCGGATTACCTTTTAAACTTTGAGCCGCTTGTTTTTCATGCGTTTCTACAAAAGTGGAGGGAGAATAAGTCATGATCTTAGACCTGAGCAAATTCACGAGCTCCTTGTTGGCTGTTCCCTTATTCCAGGCTTTTTCCAAATCCGCTTTTTCCTGATTACTCAAAGGTAAATCGCCGAGTTTCACTTGAATGGTCCAGTAGTATTGCATTATAGCCTCCAGTTCCCACTGTTCGAGGTATCTGCCGCTTGAACATTCCCGGGCACAAAGTTGGGTTGATTCCGCTAAACTCTTATGGGCAGGCTCCACCAAAGCACCATACTTTTTTACGTAATCCTCATTATACCAAGATTCCCGATTAGCCATGCCCCAAAATGTGCTGGCTTGTAAAAATCGGAGATCGTTTTTAATGGCATAATCCAAACGAGTATCAGGATTACTTTCCGGTAAAAATGGATCTTCTTGCACTTGATTATGACAATCAGTACAAACATAAAATTTTGAAATGTACTTTGATTTGCCGCCTTCGGGTAAACTGGCTCTACCATGATAGACTAATTCTTTTCCTAATCGGATTTTTTCAGGATCAGGATTTTCGATATAATGAGAGGGTTTTGCCTCTCCAAGTGCCAGAAAAATATCCCATAATGGCGTATTGTCATTGAGTGGATTGCTGTCCTTTTTATCTTTCCATGAAAGCAAAATAAATGCTCCCAAAAAAATCAGGACTAAAGCTGTTCTGGCCGAATAGTTGATTTTCATCTTCCTCTTAATCTGAAGTCACGGGTGATATTAAATCCTAGTGATATTTCGGCTTTTTCCCATCTGCCTCTGGTATCCGTTATAAAGAATTTTTCGATCATACCTCTTGAATTGGAGAAATGCAATTGAAAAACGTGTCCTTTTGTTTCTATATCAATACCTATTGCTAATGAATTACGCAATCCTTGTGCCAATTGCTCAGTGATTACGAAGTAGTATTCTGTAGTAAGCGATATTGTTTTGCTTATTTGATAACGAGTGGCACTGCCAATAGCTATAATGTCGTGCTTGTCTTTTGAAGTTGGAACCAAATTCAGATGCACCAAAGTTGGCATAATTTGCCAAGAAAAGGAATCGCTGAATTTTTTGGCAATTATCAACTGACTGGCATAGGACAATCTGGAAGTGAAGAAATTGTTTCGCTCCGGCACTTCCCATTTGAGAGTATTACAATTAATAGTACTCATAGCCGAAAGTGAAATTGGCATCCCTCCTTTCTTTTGTTTCAACACTCGGTATTTTCCAAAACCGTCTAAGGTTTTTTGATAACTGCTTCTGCCAATTCCAACTGTTAAACGGTCTGAAATTCCGTAATCAAGTCCGAGACGAATCGTACTTTGATCAAATCCAAACAATTCGTAAGCACCTTGATTAATATAGCCAAAGCGGTGTGAGATGATAAATTTCATTTCGCCAAGCGGACTGGTTTCTACAGAATGTCCGTTGATTACGCGTGTATCTCTAAAAGTTTGAGAAACGACTTCATTTTGAGCAGCAACCGAAGAGCCCCAAAGAGCAAGTAGGAAGAGTATATTTATTTTCATTGAATTCAATTTTCCGGGGAACCTAAATCAACCCATGCCTGAAGAAGTTCTAAATCACAGGTAGATAAATTGCCACTAGGCGGCATATTCTTGGCCTGTAATGTTCGCTCTGTGAATGACCCATCATCAACTTTTGCTTTAACTCCGGCATAAGTTTCAAAATTGCCAACGCCAGTTCCGCCGGTTACATGACAACCACTTGAAGCACAAAAGCTATTGATTACAGGTTGAACGTGAGTAGTGAAATTAACTGCTACAGGAGTATTACAAACGACTGTAGAATACAATTCTTCTTCTACATCATAATAGCAAGAAGATATAGCAGGGACAATTAATATTAATGTCCATCGAAGGGGATTAAAATTCATATAGGGTCTTAGTCGTTAGGGTAACCGTTTTCTATCCAAATACGAATCATTTCTATCTGACAGTCAGGGAGTGAATTAGCATTATATGGCATAGCTGTATAGTTGTTATTGCCGCTTATACTGCCATAAAGACTACCGCTAGCGGCAATTGCAGCAATTTGCGAATAATTATTCAAACTCAATCCGCCTTGAGGACTATTTCCTGAATGGCAACCTTGACAACTATTTTGAATAATTGGATTGATGTCTGCGGCGAAGGTTACATCCAAAGTATCACAATTTAGATTGGCGCATGAAGTATTTAAAGCACCTTGTTGTATCCAAATTTGGATCAAGAGAATTTGATCCGCACTCAAAGGGTCATAAGGCGGCTGAGGCATTATGGCGTCAGGATCAGGATCAGTTATTGATTCAAAAATATCACCTTCCCAAGGATTGCCAGGAGTAATTTCACCTGAACCCATAATGGTTTCATAACTGTAAAGAGGCATATCATCTTCGGGATTCACTGCCGCATGGCAATCAGGCACTGCACAACTACTTTGAAATATAGGTAGAATTTGTTGCTGGAAGTAAACAGTGTCTGGGCTACAAGGATCTGTTCCACCCCCGCCGCCGCCGTTTCCATCGTCGATAATAAATGGAATTTCGTGCTTACAGGATGTGGCAAAAATTGCCAAAACTACAAATCCAAATAGTATTAGCCAATTCACTTTCATTTGCTTGTTGTTTCGTATACAAATGTCCTCATAAGTTCTAACGTATTTCTCACGAAACTGTTCTATGTATATTACAGTTTAGGATGATTTAGCCCTAACAATAAAAAAGCCGCTCAAAATGAGCGGCAAATGTATTTCTTTTTACAGGGATGAGTTTTATAGGAAATCAGAAGTCATCTTCCTCATCTGCTTTGTCTCCATCATCATCATCCGAATCATCATCCGAATCTTTTTCTTCTTTTTCTTCTTTTTCATCATCTTCCTCCTCCTCTTTGGAATTAGCGCCTACTTCTTCATCTCTGAATTCACCGAATCCTTCAAAGGTGTAGTCATCATTGGTAAAGTCGTCAATCTTCGCAATCATCTCAGCAGAGATTTTGAAAAGATAAATAGTATCATCTGTGCGCACTTCGAGTGCTTTCACATACTCTCCTTTGGCATTGACAAAAGAGATAAGATTTTCACTATCCATTCCTTCGGGATAGTGATCTGCAATGAGCTTTAATTGCTCTTCAGTGATGCTTCTGTAGTCTTTTATAATTCTTTTCATGGAACCAATTCATGAATAGTTAAAGGTTCAATAACCATGCGAATATAAGAGGTGCAACAATAGTTGCGTCAGATTCGACAATATATTTTGGAGTGTCGATTTCTAACTTACCCCAGGTAATCTTTTCATTTGGCACAGCACCGGAGTACGAACCGTAGCTGGTGGTACTATCAGAAATCTGGCAGAAATAGCTCCAACAAGGAACAGTTTCCATTTGCAAAT
>JBDNHP010000185.1:0-5928 GCA_041688765.1 Flavobacteriales bacterium | reverse complement strand
TGATTTCGGGCGGTGTTACTGAGACGGAAGGGAGAGCATAAAAATGAGTCGTTTAGGAAATCTTATTCTCTTGCACATTATTGTGCTTATTTTCGGATTTACTGCTATTCTGGGCGAGGAAATAAGTCTTGGGGCTTTTCCATTGGTCTGGTTCAGAACACTTTTAGCCTCTGCAGCGCTTATTCTTTTTGTGGGGATTACAAGGAGAAGTATGAGCGTGAAACCATTAGAATTGCTCAAATATGGAGGAGTAGGAGTATTGATTGCCGGTCATTGGATAAGTTTTTTTATGGCCATCAAAGTCTCAAACATTAGCATAACTCTTGCTTGCCTTGCATCGGCATCACTATTTGTAGCACTATTTGAGCCATTGGTAACTTCCAAAAAGCTCAACTTGCTGGAGATCTTATTGGGCTTAGTAGTAATAGCAGGTCTGGTTCTGATATTCAGTTTCGAATTCAAATACAAAGCAGGGATTTTTCTTGGGCTATTATCCGCATTTTTAGCAGCTGTTTTTGCAACATTTAATAGCATTTTGGTAAAAGGAAATGATGCCGTTAAAATTGGCTTGTATGAATTAATTGCCGGTTTTGTTGGAATAAGCGCTTTCCTATTCTTCAACGGCGAATTAAACCCGGAAATACTCCATATTTCAAGCAGAGATTTTTGGCTTCTTTTGATATTGGCAACAGTTGCAACAGCTTTTGCTTTTGTAGGCAGTGTTTTGGTGATGAAAGAATTAAGCCCGTTTACTGTTGCTCTAACTATCAACCTTGAACCAGTTTACGGCATTATTCTGGCTTTAATTTTTTACGGTGAAGACGAGAAGATGACCCCAGGGTTTTATTTGGGCGCCATTATAATTCTCGGCACCATTTTTATTAATGCCTGGGTGAAAAGAAGAGAAAGGAAAAAGAAAGTGCCGGTAGTAACTATTCTACAGTAACCGATTTGGCTAAATTCCGGGGTTGGTCCACATTTCGACCAAGCATCACTGCAACGTGATAACTTAGAAGCTGAAGCGGAATTACAGCCACCAGCGGGACCAAACAATCGTCGGTTTTAGGAATTTCAATCACGTGATCGGCCAATTCTCTAACCCTTTTATCACCGGCGGTCACAATGGCAATTACAGTTCCTTTGCGAGCTTTAACTTCTTGTATATTGCTCAGTACGTTTTCATAGCTCTTATCCTGAGTAGCAATTACAAAAACAGGCATATTCTCATCAATCAAAGCGATAGGGCCATGTTTCATCTCTGCGGCAGGGTAGCCCTCAGCATGTATGTAAGAAATTTCTTTAAGTTTCAAAGCCCCTTCTAAAGCAACGGGGAAGCAGTAACCCCGACCTAAGTAAAGTGCATTGCTAGCAGATTTATAGATTTCTGCCACTTTTTTGATGAGATCATTTGATTCCAGAGCGCATTGAACTTTATCAGGCACGCTGTTTATTTCAGCCATAAGTCGGTGCAAACGATCCGGAGCAATACTTCCGCGCATGTGTCCAACGGCCAAAGCCATTAGCGTTAAGACTGTTACTTGAGCTGTAAAAGCCTTCGTAGAGGCAACGCCTATTTCTGGTCCGGCATGTGTATAAGCGCCGCTATGTGTAGCGCGAGAAATAGTAGATCCAACAACGTTACAAACGCCAAAAACAAAAGCGCCGTATTCTTTAGCTAGTTCAATAGCGGCGAGGGTATCGGCAGTTTCGCCTGATTGCGAAATTGCAATCACGATGTCGTCATCACTCAAAACCGGATTGCGGTATCTGAATTCTGAGGCATATTCAACTTCAACAGGGATTCGAGCCAAATCTTCAAATAAATACTCTGCTACCAAACCGGCATGCCAGGAGGTTCCACATCCAACGATAATAATTCTGCTTGCTTTTTTCCAACGCTCTTCATGCTCGTCCATGCCAGCCATCTTTATTAATCCTTTCTGTAGGCTTAATCTACCCCTGAAGCAATCGCGAATGGAACGGGGCTGCTCATAAATTTCTTTGAGCATAAATGAGTCATATCCACCTTTTTCAAGGGTTTCAAGTTGCATTTCAAGCTCGTGAACGTATGGCGTTTTGGATTGATTTTTAATGGTAACGATTTTTAGGCCCGCTTCACGATCAATAAGAGCAACCTCTTCGTCTTCCATATACACCACGTTTTTGGTGTATTCTACAATAGGCGTAGCATCAGAGCCCACATAGTAATCGCCGTCTTTGCCAATGCCAATTACAAGCGGACTACTTTTTTTCGCAACTATGAGTTTATTAGGATCGGCTTTATCGAGAATTACGATGGCGTAGGCCCCAACAACTTCATTGAGAGAAATTCTTACGGCCTCAAACAAATCCACATTTGTTTTCTTCTGTACATCTTCGATGAGGTGAGCCAAAACCTCAGTATCGGTATCGCTTTTGAATACATGCCCTCTATTTATCAACTCTTCTTTTAGAGTGAAATAGTTTTCGATAATTCCGTTGTGGATTATTGCCAATCGTCCATCTCCTGAGAGATGTGGGTGTGCATTGATGTCGTTGGGCTGTCCGTGTGTTGCCCATCGGGTATGACCAATTCCAATGTTGCCATTAAGATTTTTTCCTTGAGCATGGCTCTCTAGATCGCTCACCTTTCCTTTGCACTTATACACCAGCATTTCGCCCTTATCAAGCAAAGCTACTCCCGCACTGTCATAACCCCTGTATTCCAGCCTCTTAAGGCCTTTGATCAGGATAGGGTAGGCCGACTGATCGCCTATATAACCAACGATTCCGCACATATAGATAAGTGTATGGGCATTAGGCCCGATTAAAGCATCGAAATTAAATAATATTCTCCTGCTGCAAATTAATTAGAGAAGGTGATTCTCAATCTCATGTTTTGCTCAGGATTTTCAGGAAAAGCTTCCGGAGAGTTAATGAGAACCCTGGAAACACTCACCCCTGAATTATTAGAAACAAGATACAAAGTGTCACTTGCAACGGTTTCATTGAGTACCTCTTGCACAAAACGAGCAATATTGAAGCGATATTCTTTATTAACCGCATCATAAATCCCACCAATGTGTGAGGTCCCCTCCAGCTGATCAGGCGTAGCAACAAACTCACCGTCGTCGTTCTTTGTAAGTAAGAACAGGAGCGATTGGGGATCGTAATCACCTAGCGCATTTTGATTGAGAGGCAAAATGAGTTCTGCTCGATTAATTGTTCTTCCCTCTTGAAGATTCAAGTTTTTCAGAAATGGAAAAAAGATTTGAGTCTTTAATCCTGATCCGGCCTGCACCCCTCGAAGTATAGTTGTACTGATCTCATTTTCCTCAATTCCTTGGAAATCGGTGCCGGTGTAATCAAACTCAAAATGATTAATCCTGGCGCAATCGGAATTGATGTTAAATGAAAATGTTTTGGCTTCGTTGCTCAACAGATCCGTATGGTAAAGCGTGACTTTGGAATTAGGGTTTAACAAATTAAAACGAGCAACACCACCATTTTGACTTAATGATCTCAGCTCTATTCCTTTGAAATACTCTAAGAAAGAGGCATTATTCGTTAAAACACTGCTTCCGCTTAATTCAAGAAATCGCTCAGCGAAATCTTCTCTTAAATGAAGTCTGAGTTGAGGAGGCAAGGAATCTTCAGCAAAAGGGATATAGTCATCTGTATTGATTTCCTGAAATTCAAACCCGGGCTTTATGAGGTTATAGGCCGATTTATTGAAGTTTCTATTTGTGAAATAAGTAGAATCGATATAAAAATCTTCTAAAACCTCGTAAACGGCCCATTCTTGCGGGGCAGTTTCCCCATAAGCATTACCATCATAAATGAGAGAAAGAATAATAGAATCAGCGCGCAAATACTTTGGCACACCGAAATTGACGTTGTTAGTAGATAATCGAATGTGAGAATAAAAAGAGGCGCTTACAGTTCCTAAAACAGGATCGATATAGTTACCCGCTAAGGACAAAGACAATTCATCCGCTCTCAAAGAATCCTCGTCCAAATTAGCCGAATTGATTGTGAATGAATCAGTTACTAAAACGTTTAGCAGATCTTCTTCTGGTTGAAGCTCTAGACCAACTTCTTGTTCCGGTTTGGTGCAGCTTTGCGTGCCCAACAGCAGCACTAAGATCAAAAAGAGAGCGGCTCCTGAAAGCCGCTTCAAAATATTTTGCATACTATAGAATTAAGTCTGCGCTTAGTTTTCAACCAAAATACCTTTCGACTCCAAAACGGAATCGAAGAACTGATCTACCTCAGTTACGCAGTTTTCTTGATTAGAATAACGCAGAATCGGACGATCAATTGAGTTGATGTATGAAAGAGTATCTTAATCTAACTCATCAGGTCCGTGAATAATGCCATCAGAGTATTTCACCGCCATCTTGAGCAGGTTACTATGATTAGGATGGTCCATTAAATGAACGTCATTTTTACTGAAACCGTCAAGCATTAATTTTTTAGGCAAATCCGCACTCAAGGTGCCGTCGAATGCATTATTGTAAGGCGAAAACACCACTCTAGAATTGCTAAAGTGTGGATCCTTATTGTAATGCTTCTTCACGTACAAAGGCATTAAGGCAGTCATCCATCCATGACAGTGGATGATGTCTGGTGACCAGCCAAGCTTTTTTACTGTTTCAAGCACTCCGCGCACAAAGAACATTGCACGCTCATCATTGTCGGCAAAAGCTTTGCCATCATCATCATGAGTAAGGGCTTTGCGTTTGAAATACTCTTCGTTATCGATAAAATAGACTTGAATTCTTGCAGTGGGAATGGAGGCAACTTTAATGATCAGAGGGTGATCAGAATCATTAATAACCATGTTCATTCCTGAAAGCCGAATCACTTCGTGCAACTGATGCCGGCGTTCATTAATTTTACCATAACGGGGCATGAAAATGCGAATTTCTTTACCTTTTTCATGTATACCCTGAGGTAACTGCCGGCTAATGCAAGCCATTGGAGAATCAGGAAGGAAGGGTGTCAGTTCTTGGGAAACAAATAATACGCGCGCTTTGCTCATGTTAGAAGGCTTTTTACAATGAGTGTTATGCAAAGGTAGCGAAAAATAGCTCTACAATCAATCCTTTCTTTTAGCTTTGATCCCTTTTAGCCTTTCTAAACGATTGATTTTGGATCAAATAAGCCTTGGGTCTGAATTGCAGCAAATTGCAGGGAAATGGAAGTCCCGCAATGGAACACTTGGTTTTGTGCCGACCATGGGAGCCTTGCATTCAGGTCATCTATCACTCATTGATTTGAGTGCTGAAAAAGCAAATCATACCGTTTGCAGCATTTTTGTGAATCCTACCCAATTCAATGATCCAGGAGATTTTAATAAATACCCAAGAACCATTGAGCGCGATAAAGAGGTATTGATGGCCAGCTCCTGCGATATTTTATTTACTCCTGAAATGTTGGAGATATACCCCGGGAGTCAGAGCACCGAAGTTATTGATTATGGCTTAATTACCTCTACTCTTGAAGCCGCATTGCGACCGGGTCATTTTGATGGTGTTGTGGCCGTGTTAAGAAGATTATTCACAATCGTAAATCCAGATTTTGCATTTTTTGGCGAAAAAGACTTTCAGCAACTTGCTTTAGTGAAGGAATTGTGTAAAAAGGAATTTCAGAATATTCAAATCGTTTCATGCCCTATTATACGTGAAGAAAGTGGACTGGCCATGAGCTCACGTAATGAGCGATTGAGCACTGAGGCCAGAAAAAGGTCGGCGCAATTGTATCAGGCCTTGCTCCAGGTAAAAGAAAACTGGAGCCCACCAACTCAAGAAAGCTTGATTCGCCGAACCATTATTAAGCTCGAATTTGATGGTCAAATTGAAGTGGAATACCTCACGGTGATTGACGCAGAGAACTTTTCTAAAAAAGTGGAAAAAGGAAAAAAGGCTAGAATTTTGATTGCCGCTT
>JBDNHP010000184.1:0-5530 GCA_041688765.1 Flavobacteriales bacterium | reverse complement strand
CTCAAACGTTGAAAAACCGTATCAATTTGCGAATCGATAAATGACAAAATATTTTCATCACTCTTACTTTTTCGCTCGAGGTCATAGCGGATAAATTCATTAGACAAAGCCATTACAAAATCGCGGGCTAGAAAAGCATTGTTATTGTCGTAGGAAACCTCGATTGTTTTTGCGGTATTATTCAAAATCCTCACGCTCAAATTCTCGTAGAAACGCTGTGTAAGAGTACGTGGACTATTAATTACAAAGTAAAACTCATTGCCATTTTGAAGATCCCTAATTTTTTCAAAGTCTATCACCCTAACTGTAAAAGCGAGGCCTTCAATACTTAGCTTTTCATTTAATGTTCCGCTGGCTTCAAGCTCTCTAACTTTTATGTCAAAAGTATTGTCATCATGAAAATTGATAAAGATGGGTTGGTCTTTGAGTGAAGCATTTTCAAGCTTTAAATCAATAACTTCATAGGAAGAAAGAATATAATGTTCATTGGTAAGCAGATCACCCTTAGCGAAATAGCTTATAGCAATCGGAATTTTGGAAATTGTTTGCTGTATAAGAAGTTTAGAACGAATGAGCTCCATTTTGGCTTGAAGATCATTATCTTCTCCAAACTGGGCTACATTTAAGACACGGTTTGCATTATCGTTTTGTCCTAACTGAATAACAACTTTTGCGCGATAAACCGGAGCTGTGTATTTGAGATACAAATAGGCCCCGAGAATGCAAACTACAAGAACAGAAATAACCCAAAACATGGATTTCCTGACAATATGCAGGAATAATCCAAGATCGAATTCATTGCTGAAATTACTGAGACGCTCTTTATACTCGCTGTAATTCTGCTCTTGCTGCATCAGAATCCACCTAAAATACCGTAAAGCAATGCCAGGCTAGTTATAATTGTGACGAAAGGAGATATATCACGCAATACTTCACCCGCAATTTCCGGCACAGGTTCAACATAAATAATATCATTTGCTTGAACACTCATCCCGGCATATTGAATTCCTTCAATGGTACTGAGATCCATCAAATAAACATCTGGATCAGAATTCGGAATTCTTCGGATTAGTTTCACTTTGGATGCATTTCCTCTAATTGCAACTCCACCAGCCAAGGCCAATGCTTCAATTACAGTGGTATTATTGTTTACCAGCGGAATTACCCTTGCATCGCCGCCTGAACCAGGGAAAATAATTACCCTGTTATTGGTAACATTGATAAAAACATAAGGAGAGTTGTATAACGTGGCATACAATTCTTCCAACATTAATTCTGCTTCCTTTAAGGTAAATCCTTGAATAAATATTTCACCTACTTCAGGTAAATCCACAAACCCATTCTGATTTACGATATAAAAAATGTCATTCTGAACTAACAAACGAGTGGCCTCATCGTCCGCAGTTAAGGCCAACAAACGAGCACCACCATTAGTGAAAAGACGCATGATGAGCTGATCATTCGGCGAAATTCTATAGCCTTCATTCACAGTGTCTTTCGGTAGATCAAACTCATAATCGAGCTTGGTTTTAAACATGATATTCTTATTGATCGTACAAGAGTACGCCAATGATATCAACAAGAATAATGCAAAGTAGCGCATAAATAAATTTTCATGAATAGCTCACAAATATAGCAAAATCAGGTTGTTTTGTGGACTTTGACGGGCAGTACGTTAAAATAACGAAGTTTGCATCATGAAAAATACCGTGGTTATAGGGGCGAGTCCTAATCCTCAACGCTATGCGTATCTCGCTGTTCAGAGCTTAAGGGCACATGGACATCCTATTACGGCATTAGGATTGAAAAGTGGTAAAATTGATGATGTAGAAATTCACACCGATCGACCTGAATTGGCTGATATTGATACTGTTACTCTATACGTTGGACCTTCTCATCAAGAATTTTGGTTTGACTACATTCTCTCCCTTCATCCAAAACGAATTATTTTCAATCCCGGAACCGAAAATTCATCTTCCTTACAATTAGCGGAATCTCATGGAATTGAAGTACTAGAGGCTTGTACGCTGGTAATGCTAAGTATCGGAAATTATTGAAACCATGCTTCAAGGAAAAAAAGTCATACTTCGGGCTATGGAATCATCAGATCTCAACCTCATTTACCGTTGGGAAAATGATGTTGAAAACTGGAAACATGGCGATACTTTGATTCCATTCAGCAAAGAGGAAATTGAGCGGTACATTAAGGGCGTGAGGGATATTTATGCTGATAAACAACTCAGACTTATAATTTGCAATTCGGAAAATAATCAGGCCATAGGCTTAGTGGATTTGTTTGATTTCGACCCTAGGCATAGCAGGGCTGCAATTGGTATTTTGATAGGCAATAAATTATTGAGAAATCAAGGATTTGCAAGTGACACACTTATTACCATTTGTGATTATGCTTTTAATATACTCGCAATAAATCAATTGCACTGCAGTATCGCAGACGATAATCAGACAAGTATAAAATTATTCGCATCAGTTGGATTTCAAGAATGTGGAAGAAGGAAAATGTGGCACTTCCGGAATGAATTGTGGCATGATGAATTACTTTTCCAACGAATCAAAGACCAAAAATGAAAAAACTTCTTTGGATTTTATTGTTCCTTGCATTGGCGGGAGGCCTTGCGGCGTGGTTAGTATATGGGAAGATCTTTGAATCTGCTACAGATTTTGAAGAAGAAAGCCGACTTATATACATCCCGACCGGAACTGAAGCTCCGGCATTGATGGATACATTGCTTCATAATAATATTATTGGCGATTCAAGTTTGTTTAGCGTTGTAGCCGAAAGGAAGAAACTCTTCTCCAACATCAAACCGGGCAGATACCGGATAAGTAGAGGAATGAGTCTCAATAAAATTGTGAATTTACTAAGATCCGGAGAGCAAGAACCTGTGAATCTTACCTTCAGTCAAGTGCGCACACCGCAAGAACTAGCAGGCAACATTTCGAAATATATTGAGGCCGATTCAATCGCTCTTTTGCAAGTATTTATGGATAAAAACACTGCCAAAAATTTCGGATTTGATATTGAAAATTTCAGGACCATGTTTTTACCTAATTCCTACGAGTTTTATTGGGATACCGATGCGGTTGAATTCAGCGAAAGAATGGCTTCGGAGTACAAGAACTTTTGGACAAACGAGCGCATTCAAAAAGCTGCTCAATTAAAAATGTCGCAATCAGAAGTCTCCACCTTAGCTTCTATTGTTAAAGCAGAATGTGCCCAGAAGGATGAAGCGCCTGTAATAGCCGGAGTTTATCTCAATCGTTTGAGAATTGGAATGGCACTTCAGGCGGATCCAACTTTAGTATTTGCAAAAGGTGATTTCAGCATCAGAAGAGTTTTAGCTGAGGACAAAGCAATCGATTCGCCTTACAATACCTATAAATATACTGGATTACCTCCTGGCCCTATCAATTATCCGGAATACTTTTACATTGACGCTGTGCTGAATGCTGACAAGAACGATTTCATATATTTCTGTGCGAAATCCGATTTCAGCGGGTATCACGCTTTTGCAAAAAGTTACGAGCAGCATCTGGAAAATGCCCGAGCGTATCAAAAAGCCTTAAATGAAAGGGGTATAAGGAGATAATTAATCCTCAGAAAACCACTCGTACATTTTAACGCTAAGCTCATCAGCATCAAAAGGAGCATTAACAAAATCGTCGAGTAGGGCATTTGTTTGAGCAGAGGTATTAGCTTGGTCTTTTATGCCGAATAAAACAGGTCTTTTAGCTTCATCGGGCTCTATATCGCGCAATCTTGCAATTAACTCTGAGGTGTCAATTTCGTTGATTTTAGGATCAAGCATAACTAAATCCACTTTTCCCTGCCTAATTCTGTGAAGAATTTCTTCTGTTGTTGATGCGTGTTCAGTATGAAAACCTAATTTTTTCATGGTACGTTCCGCAACCGCTTGATGCAAGGGATTGTCTTCTGCAATGAGCACATTTAATCCAGAAAACGCAGGTTTGGCAGCGATCATTCGTTTTTTAGCAGAAACGCTATCGTCAACTTGCATAAGTCGGTTAATGGCTGCAAGAAGTTTGTCTTGTTTCACCGGTTTGCTTACCACTGCATCAAAAAGCGACTCTTTATCATCCAGCATGCTATGGCCCTGAGGAACAAGAACAATTACAGGCAATTCGCCTTTAGGGTAAGATTCTCTTATTCTTCGAGCCAAGGTTTTTCCGTCAATACCGGGCATCATGAGATCAACAATACAGAAGTCGAATTTATTCAAGCTGCCTAAAATATCAGCCACCAAATCAGGACTATTGAAAGGAGTTGCCTGCACTCCCCAATTGGCGAGCAATCTCACTAAAATTTTCAAATTGGTTTTATTGTCATCTACCACCATCGCCCGCTTTCCTTCAATAGTTGAAAATGATGGAGCTATTTCTGAGTTTTCCGATGCTTTTTCGGCAACAATGGTAAAATAGAACGTAGAGCCTTTCCCTTTTTTACTGTCCACCCAAATTTGCCCATTCATTAATCCTACCAGATGCTTGCAAATGCTCAGACCAATACCCGTTCCGCTGAATGTTTTGGCACCACTTGAATCTACCTGACTAAATGACTCAAAAATTCTTTGTTTTTCATCAGCTTCCAAACCTATACCGGTATCTCTAACAGTGAATTTCAAAAGCACCATGCCTGATTCCTCATTGAGGTAATCGACCTTCAATTCTACTTCACCTCTTTCAGTAAATTTAATGGCATTTCCTATGAGATGGAAAATGATCTGACGCAAACGAACCGGGTCCTGAATAATCAGGTCAGGCACTTGAGTAGCTACATATCTCGTAAGCTCAATATTTTTATCAATTGTAAGCGGCTTGAGCATATCGTAAACCTCATCAATTATGCTTTCCAGCCTAAAAACTTCAGGATTGAGCATCATTTCTCCTGCCTCGATTCTTCCATAATCAAGAATATCGCCAAGCATGCTCATGAGTGTATCTGCGCTTTTGCGCAAGGTGTCGGCATTATTGCGTTGCTCGCTATTGAGATCAGATTGCAATAAAAGCTGCGACATTCCAATAATTCCATGCATTGGAGATTGGATTTCGTGGCTAACATTCGCAATGAAATTGGCCTTATGCTCACCCGCTTTTTTGAGTTCTTCATTCAATAAAACCAATTCAGCATTTTGTCTTTGCATACGATTCAAAACCGGCCTTATAATTAGGCGGAAACCAAGAATTAAGGAGGTAATAAGAAAAGCCGCGAGAATTAATTCCAAACGTCGCAACCAGGCCACTAATGCATCTGCTTCTTTACTGTACTGAAAAGTGATGAGATTCATCACCCTTAAAAATTCATCCTCCGCTTGCAAAATGTTTTGCGTTTCAGCATTGAAAACATCATCTTGAGGTTTTTCAAGAATGGTTTTCAGCGAATGATACATTGCGGTATATGAAGGTTCGAGTTCTTTGAAAAAAGCAATTGTCTTTTCAGAATTTCGACCATCTATCTGATAAGAACTTTCGCCAAAAAGTAATGCTCGGTGGG
>JBDNHP010000183.1:0-3468 GCA_041688765.1 Flavobacteriales bacterium | reverse complement strand
TTGAGCGTGTAACTTGGTCTGAAGTTTACGACTATATCGCAAGTAAATTGCAGTCTTTTAAAGATGAATTCGGGCCCGATTCCATCGCTGGAATTTCATCGGCGCGATGTACTAATGAGGAGAATTATCTCATGCAAAAGTTTATTCGGGCAGTGATTGGGACTAATAATATAGACGGGTGTTCTCGTGTTTGTCATTCACCTACAGCATTGGGAATGCAACGCACTTTTGGAACTGGTGCTGCTACTAATTCTATTGATGATTTAAAAGACACCAATTGTATTTTGGTGATCGGTGCAAATCCAACAGATGCGCATCCTGTTACCGGTGCAAAGCTGAAACAATTCTCAATGAAAGATGGCAATGTTTCTATTGTAATTGATCCGCGAAGAACAGAGTTAGCTAGATATGCCACACATCACATTCCATTGCGCCCGGGGACTAATGTGGCTGTATTGAATATGATGATGTATTATATTATCACGGAAGGATTGGTTGCTCAATCGTTCATAGAGTCACGAACTGAAGGATTTGAGGATTTCAAAAAGGAAATTCTAAGTATTGATCTAGATCAAATTGAGGCAATATGTGGAGTTGACCGCCAGATCATTCGGGCTGCTGCCATGGATTATGCAAAGGCAGCAAATGCAATGTCATTCCACGGTTTAGGAGTTACCGAACATTCTCAAGGCACCTTCACGGTTATACAAATTGCTGATTTGGCATTGCTAACCGGAAATATAGGAAGGAGAGGCGTTGGAGTAAATCCTTTGCGAGGCCAGAATAACGTTCAGGGAAGTGCAGACATGGGAGTGCAGCCGCATCAGGGAGCTGGTTATTTTGATGTTACGAACCCTGAAGTTAATCAGCGATACAATACATTTTACGGAGTTAATGTACCAAGTCATATTGGATATAAAATTCCAGAAATGTTTGAAGCAGCTATAGCCGGAAAGCTAAAGGCTATTTGGATTATTGGCGAAGATGTTGTTCAAACCGACCCTAACACTCAAAAAGTGATAAAGGCTCTGCAGGCGACGGATTTGGTGATTGTGCAAGAGCTTTTTATGACTGAAACTGCCAAGCTTGCAGATGTTATTTTGCCTGGATCATCTTTCCTCGAAAAGAGTGGGACATTTACTAATGGAGAACGCAGAGTGCAGGCAGTACGACAGGTGGTTAAACCTATCAAAGGTACCAAGCCGGATGGACAAATTATTGTTGATATCATGAATCGCATGGGTTATGCCCAGCCTGATTATCACCCTAAAACAGTACTAGAGGAAATTTCTCAAATTGTTCCGTTTTTTGAAGGGATAACATGGGAGAATCTTGGAATTAATGGCAAGCAATGGCCTGTTGCCAAAGATGGAACTGACACCAAGATTTTACATATAAAAGAATTTAAACTTGGTAAGGGTAGATTCATTTTTAAACCTTGGAAAGAGACAAAAGAGCTAGTAGATAATGCTAAGGATTACCCTTACATTCTGACTACAAATCGTGAGTTGGAGCATTATAACTGCGGTGCGATGACTAGGAGAACAGGAAACGAGAAGATTCTAAGTGATGATTATTTGATGATCCATCCTGATGACGCTCTTAAACATTTAATTAATGAGGGAGATTTTGTTTGTGTGGAGTCACCTCGGGGTAAAGTGGATGTAAAAGCGAAAATTACTGACGAAGTAAAGTCTGGAGTATTGAGCACCACTTTCCATTTTCCGGATATTATGATTAACAATGTTACCGGTGATGTGCACGATAGTGAAGCCAAGTGTCCAGAGTATAAAGTGGTTGCCGTGCGCATTCGTAAGAGCAAAGGCGAAGCTAAAATACTAGCAACACAAGGGTAGATTATGTGATGCTAGAAAAGAAGACAGACTTGGAAGTCTTAAAAGATGCTAATAAATATTTTCATTGATTTGATTGAGGGTCAATCTTTTATCTACTTTCGGCTTGAATTTGCAAGAGCGGAATTCCTACACTTGCGGATCAATTTGAAACCATAATCTTATCAAAAATGAAAATGAACTTTTAATTCCATTTGCTGCATGCAGCTTGATTTTGGCTAGTTGCGGTTCTGCTGATAGCGGAGCTGAAGGTGCCGAAACAATTGACTCCACATTAGTTGCTAATGGAGAGCCGGCTATTAATGAAAAGCATTTTACAGCCACTGATCTCGTTGATCTTGATCTAAGTTCTTATGGTATTCCGGTTATTACTAAAGTTCCTGCAGGTGCTCAGGTTTTGAAGTATGATGTTGATGGAAGTATTTCTGTATTTGGTGGAAAGTTCTTTAAAATGAACTTCAAAATGATGGATGGTACCGTTGCTGATAATATCAGTATGATGCTTATGATGACTACCGATGCAGAAATGAATCCTAGCTTCAACGCCATTGAAGCACAAGATGACAATGGCTATTTGAAAAGCGATAAAGAGGGTAAACTTGCATTTGTTCATGGTGTTGATGTTGCCGGTTCATCTTTGATTATTTCGGATGGTATGCCTTATGATATCTCTCCTGATAAATTCACTGATTATACACCAGAAGATATTAAGCTTTGGTACGAAGCTGCAAAAGCTACTGATGTTAAGCAGTAAAGACATTAAATAAATGATAAAGGGCTGATCAGATTTGAATCAGCCCTTTTTTTCATGGTGTTTTTTGGTTTAGAAGCAAGGGTATTTTGCACTAGTTTAATATGACCAGAATATTTTATTGTTAGTTTGTAATATTGCCGCGTAAATGCATAAGTAGCAATTGCTGCCCTTTCAAAAAGAACTCTTGACCTAGCTCTGCGATTGGAGTTACAGCTGAACTCTTTCAAATAAATTGCAAATATTTATCAGATTCATGATGATAAATCCCGTTCTAAATCTTCTTTCAATTTCAAATTGAAAATTATATATCCAATGTAGTTTTATAAATCTGGGCTTGGAGTTTAAGGCAACTTATTCAGATATTCAGAATGGGTTGAATGCAGTGGGAATAGATGGATCTGTTAATACAAATGATCTAATGTGGCGCAAGAAGGCCTACGGTGCAGAGTGTATTGGGTTTGTCGTGGATAGTAATGATAGTGACTTCGGAATCAAAAATTAATTTCAAGTCTTAAACGGCACTTATGAAATAATGTGCAATTGATAGAGATGAGTTTGTGTTTTGATTTTATTTGTCCGAATGGAAAAGCATTACTTTTTGCAATAGTCAGAAGATTTTTCCACAGGTAAGGGATCCTTTAAATCAACATCATTAAGGCTGTTCCGTTTGCCCCAAGCAAACAATTTTTCGAAAAATGGGAGCAATTTACTTTCTCCAACAACACTGAGAAAAAAGTTTTCATGTTCTTTTTCCTTAATGCCCATTTCGAACAGAATTTTGTCGTGTTTTTTGATGCCTAATTCATGAAAATATTGCATCAGTCTGAAATATTCACAAACGTTTCCACTTTCTAATCTTCC
>JBDNHP010000182.1:0-4694 GCA_041688765.1 Flavobacteriales bacterium | reverse complement strand
TCATACAAACGCTGACAACTTTCTCCATCTTCAAAAACTTGTAGATCGTAATCACCAGGATTATTAATACCAATAATCGGGGCTGTACTGCCAGTACTCCACAAATAGCTATCTCCTAAAACTGGTGGTTGTAGATTAATCTCATTTCCACCACCCGGACATATACTATCAATTAATTGCATTGGAGGTGCCGGGTAATAAGGCACAATTTCAAATTCATAAACATCCTGACAAATCTCCCCTGAATGGAAAATTTCTAAACTATAGTCTCCAATGTTATTTACCGTAATATCCGCAGTAGTTTCACCCG
This sequence comes from Flavobacteriales bacterium, assembly GCA_041688765.1. Classification (GTDB taxonomy): domain Bacteria; phylum Bacteroidota; class Bacteroidia; order Flavobacteriales_D; family Sanyastnellaceae; genus JBDNHP01. The sequence goes on along the minus strand of JBDNHP010000182.1, from coordinate 4,384 downwards.
TACTCCACAAATAATCGCCAGTGTCAGGAGATTCTAGCAGAAGATCATTCAATCCACCTGGACAAATGCTGTCAGTTAATTGAATTGCAGGAGCTGGATTGATAGCCGAGATGTCGAAATCAACTAAATAAGGACAAAGTAATCCAGGAATTGTAATACTCAAAGAGTAGAGACCAGTATCATTTACTACAATGCTTGATGTGTTGGCACCATTGTACCATAGGTAAGTTCCGAGGGTATCAGCCTCAAGGGTTAATTCGTTCATACCACCCGGGCACATCACATCTTGATACACCGTTGGATCATCGGGCAATTGCACTTCTACAAGCACTGTATCCGTTGCCTGACATTGTCCCGGCCCCGTGATCGTGACGACGTATTCGGTAGAAGTATTTGGTGAAACAGTTACGTTTTGGGTATTTCCAACATTACTGTTTCCATTGGTCCAAGCGTACGCATATCCAATGTCTGTTTCGGCGCTGAGACTTGCACTGCCACCAATACAGATTAATTCATCCGGACCTGCGTCTGCATCTGGACTTTGCAATACCGTCACTGTATGAGTATCTGAATCAGATCCGCAAGCATTTAGTACTGAAACATTTAATGTGTATGTACCAGTCTCTTCGAAGGCAATATTCAAAATATTGTTTGCAGTATCTTGATAAGCTATTTCGTTTAAATCGGCATTGTTAGACCAACTGTAATAGGTATTAGGATAAAAAGGAACCTGGAATAACGCAGTATCATTATCACACATACTAGTTGGTCCTGAAATATTAATATTTGGGCTTCCAAGCACGGTGATGGTATGCACAGGTGACCATGGACCTACGCAACCGTAATTTGTTTCCTGAATAGAGAAAGTCAAAGTTCCTGCGCCACCTACAATTACGTACAATGAATTTGAATTTGCACCGGAAGGAGATTCAAAAGGTTGACCACCATTAATTCCATTGCATTGCCACATATATGTGGAATTGTCAAAATAATTGTAAGGCTGAAACAATAGTTGAACCGTTTCACCTATGCAAAACACATTGCTCGGAATACCAAGAGGATACTCGTACGAAGTGATAATTTGCGGTTCATTGCGATATGCTCCAATTGTTACTCTGATTAAACTACCAAGTGAATTTTCTTGATCAGTAGATTCAGAAGCAACCACACGCATGTAATTCATGCCCAGCGGAATTCCATAAATGGGTAAACTATCTGCACAAGGCACATGAACATTTAATGTTGTATTTCCCGTTCCAGGGGTGGAGCCCAAAATTCCATCACTTCCAATTTGGCCGAATGACAGGGAGCTTAATAGTTGAGTATTAAAAATATTTCCTGGAGGATAATCGGCATTGTTGTTATATGTATTTACTTCAATGTCGATGGTTTCATTTTCTCCGTCTGGGTCCGTTTCGCAGTCATATACACAGAAATTCAAATCCTGCATATTATTGGTCGTTATATCACATTGCTGAATGCAAAATGGTCCCCACGGCGATCCGATTGCTTGAGGATTGGATGAAATAACCCGGATGTAATAATTGCAGCCAGGCTCTGTGAGTGGCACAAGTCCTGATACACTGCCCGGTAATTGACCTAACATTGGATCGTAGGTATTATTATCAGGCGATGATCCAACCACTAAAGGATTGGCAGGGAATGTACCGTCGGGAGATGAAAGCTGGGCGATATAATTATTATTATTGGCATATACACCTGTGGAAGTAAAAGGAACATCTATTGCACTTCCAACGCAAACAGCATTAGAATCCAGCGTTACAACGGGTTGCATTGTGTTTATAATGTTTGGACACTCAATAATTTCAAAACAAAATGATGCTATCCCTGTAATAACAGGAGGCGGCGACATTCGGCTAATTCTAATTTTAAAACAATCGCCTACGGGTATATTATTCGGAATTTGAATAGTTACTGTTCCTGAAGTAGTAGGGTAGTTGATTGGCATTACCCAACTACCATAAGGACTGGGGAAATTACCTTGAGAATTCGAAATTTCAATTTGATAGTTTCCATCACAAAGGGTATCCGATAGTTCATAAGAAATGCTTATAAAACCGCCCTGACAAACAGGATTGGTTACGCTGGTAACATTGATTGTTACTGGATTTGTTTCTGAATAGGTTGCAACAATTGTTACATCATCAATTCCATAAGACATGGCGTAGGGTGGGGATGCAGAGGTATCTTGCCAACGGAATCCAAATCTTAAACTTCCAACGTCCTGAAAGGAAGGATCAGTAATATCAACATATTGCCAAACGTTCATGCCGGAATATTGTGCTTGACCAAATTGCGTCCATGGACCACCATCAAGACTGTAATAAATGCTTCCGTAAGCACTTGGAGAACCTTGGCACAAATAGAAGAAGCTAAAGTGAACATCTTCCATTCCATAGGTACAAATGCCACCGGCCATTTCAGCAAAACGATCAGATGCCGAAGCTGGATCATAGTTTGCATTCAAAATTCCAGAAGGAGCATCATGAATATGTAGGTAATTGCTTGTGGGAGCGAAACTTATCGTCCCTCCATTGGTATTGTTTTGCTGAGTAGTATTAGGATAAGTAGGTGCGCCGGAATACTGATTATTGACAATCCATTGATTGTTGCCTGAATTGCTTCCAACTCCTCCAGTGTTCAATGCGAATCCTACTCCGCCTGATTCAAAATCTTCGTTGAAAAGTAAGATGTCTTGCGCCTGAATCAGCGCACTGAAGGCTAATAAGAGCAAAACGGAAATAGATCGAAACATAGCATGGTTTGGTTAAGTGGAGCAAAAGATACGGTATGTTCTTTGAAATCACAACTTTAGGTTGAAAACTTCTATACTAATACTCATATCATAAAAAATACTTTTTTTTTGCGCCTGACAGGCTCTATTGCTGGTAATTACAGGTTTGTAAAGATGGCTTATAGCTTATAAGGGAATAGTCAAAATTAGCTCTTGTCATTACCTGTTAGGAATACAAGCGTGAACTTGCCGTTTTTGGAATTCGAATATTTGAATTTCTGATGGTTTTAAATCCTTAGGCAATCAGAATGATTCATTAACCCAAGACTAAAACCATCATGAAATCAAATCATTAAATGATTTCGGAAATGATGAATTACATTACTAGACGATGACCTAATTTGATTTTGAAAATGCTGATTGGGATTGCTTTTTAAGTTTTATTCACTTATAAGTTAACGCTTTATTTGAAGATCAGTGCTGTACTTTTGATTAACACCAACCTCTACAATATAATAGTAAACTCCATCACTCAATTCTCTTGGACTCCAATCATTTTTGTAGTTATTAGCTTCATAAACAACACCTCCCCAACGATTAAAAACAACCAGCTTATTGGAGCTGAATTGCTCTAAATATTTGATGAAAAGAATATCATTCACATCATCATTATTTGGCGTTACCACATTTGGGAGTTCAAGTTCTGCAGGAATTATGTTCACTAGCTTACAAATGATTTCTGAACACCCATATTGCGTTTCAGGATAAAAACATATTTCGTAAGTACCTGGTTCTGTGAAATTTAAATCCGCATTTTGAATGGTAGAAAATTCTTCTCCCAGATATTCCCAAGTCCAGCCAGTAGGGTTATTTCCATTATAAGCAGTTTGATCTGTGAATTGAATTTCATTGTTCACAATTGCAGGTTCAGGTTCCCAACTAAAATTCACGTTGGCATCCGGAATTACTGTTACAGTTATGGTATCCGACAATCCAACACATTCATCAAGCACTGCACTTGAAATGTAGTATATTTCTGATGCCGAAGTACCTGTGTTGAATATACTGTCTGTGAATGCAATTGAAGAAGCTGAACTGTCATTCCCTGCCCAGGACACTATTGCTCCGTCAAGACAGCTTTCCCATGCTATATCGAAGGGAACGCCATTACAAACAGTTATTTCTTCAACACTTCCATAAGCAATAGGAGTGGGGTCTATTCCAAGTTCGTAAAAAGGCTGAGAAGCAATTGCCAGCGCACCGCAAGCATCAGTAACAATAGGAGGCGGCACTTGCAGAACATCGTTCTCGTCGCAATAAATAGGACAATCAGGAATATTGATTACTAATTCACGATTGAAACTTCCGGGTGAGCAACCTACAGGAGTTCCCCATTCAATAACATCATTGCTCCAAGGGTGTGTAAATTCCAGTGGTGGAACTCCATAGCGAGCAAAAATTCTCCCATCTACATCGCAATCGTTTGAGCAAATAGAGTTAGGAGAAAAATTGAGCTCATTGCCATATAATTCAGGTGTATATCCTTCTGCATAAACACTATAAGGCCAAAGCGAAAAAGGATCGTAATATAAGTAGTTGTTATCGCAAAACGGGCCATTGGATGTTCGC
>JBDNHP010000181.1:0-4488 GCA_041688765.1 Flavobacteriales bacterium | reverse complement strand
TTTTCAGAATCAAAATGCTCCTCTTACTCAGACTCCTCAATGGACAAATCCAAACGATTTCATTGTTAAGTTTTCGTTGTATCAAGAATCTCCAAACAGCATCACTTCTACAGACACCTCAGTTAATCTTTAAATTATGCCTAATTGGAAAGAGGTCTTAGAGGAAATTCACGCCTTAAAAGTACCTAATGCTCTCGACATCATCAGAAGAAAATAGCTTTTTGAAATTCATAAAAAAACAGGACGCAATGTAATTGCCTATTATTCTGGATGGCTACAGCGAGGAAATGCAATTGATGTAATCGTAAACGATAAAGACAAAAATGCCTTTATGGTTAACATTCATAAATTGGACAGGAAAAAAGGGCTTGATTTAATTTTGCATACACCAGGCGGAGACCTTGCCGCAACTGAAAGTATAGTTGATTATTTGAATCAAATGTTCGGAAACGATGTTGGCGCAATTATTCCTCAAATTTCTATGAGTGCCGGAACAATGATGGCTTTGTCTTGTAAAGAAATTATTATGGGCAAGCAATCAAATTTGGGTCCGATTGATCCACAAATGGGTGGCGTAGCATGTCAAGCGGTTCTTGATGAATTTCAAAAAGCGAAAGACGATATCAGATCAAATCCACAATCTGCCCCATTATGGCAAGTTATAGTTTCAAAATACCATCCTACTTTTTTAGGGGCGTGCCAAAGTTCTATTGAGTGGTCGGAAAAATTAGCTTTTGACTGGCTGACAAGAAATATGTGTAAAGGTGACGAGGCTAAAACCAAAAAGATTTTAAGAGAATTCAGCGATCACAATACAAATAAATCTCACGCACGCCATATTTCAAAAGACAAGTGTAAAGAAATCGGGGTGTCGGTTATTGACATGGAGGCTGACAGTGATTTGCAAGATTTAATTTTAACTGTGCACCATTCATTCATGCACACTTTTAGTCATAGCGGTGCGACAAAAATTGTCGAGAACCATTTAGGAATAGCTTATGTTGAAAGCCTGCCAGTGCAAATTCAAGCACAACAAATTCAACCAAAATAATTTACTGCACAGTAGACAAATTGCAAATCCTAAACTGTGTGGCGGTTACAACCCCTAATAGCGGTTTGGCTATATTTTTTTATTGGGGGTTGACTAGGTTAAAGGAACATTTTAGCATCCAATAAACATTTGTGGTAAATTGAAAACTTGTTTTCCAAAACCCCAATATAAAAAACATCGCCAAGCCCCAATCCGTCACACTGTCTAAAAAACTCCCCCCTATTGTTAATTATTAAATCTTTGTCTTCCGCGCCTTACTTTGTATCTACAAGTCATGAGATACATTCAAGGAGAAAGCAGAGAACAGTTGATGTATCTTCAGGCGTCTTTGGCCGATTGCATAACCACAGATAACGAAATTACGATTGATTTTAGGGGTTTCCGGAATTGTAGTGCAAGATTTGCCGAAATGCAGCGCAAACAACTGCTATATTTGAGCTCAAAGTGATATTGTTCTGAGCTTAATGAGTCATTCTTAGGCTATAGTCCTCCATTCTTTTATTGAAGTATTAAAATGAATCATCTGCAATTATTCATACCTTGCTTACAATTATTTCAACCATGTCTCCCGAACAGAAAGCAAAAATCATCGTCGATAAAATGTATAATAATGATCCTTTTAGTCTTTGGCTTGGGATTGAAAGAGTGCAGGATGGTCCCGGAATTTCAGTTCTGAGATTAAAAGTGCGGAAAGAAATGCTCAATGGTTTTGCAATAGCGCATGGTGGAATTACTTATTCGCTTGCCGACAGCGCATTGGCTTTTGCGTCCAACAGTTATGGAAGAAAATGTGTTTCTGTAGAAACCTCCATTTCGCATGTGCTTCCCGTGCATGAAGATGACGAATTGTCAACAGATGTTAAAGAAATTAGTCTGAGTCATAAAATCGGTATTTATCATATCAGCGTTAAAAATCAACATCAAGTTGATGTAGCTCATTTCAAGGGATCAGTTTACAGAACAGATAAAGAATGGGATATTAAAGGGAATGAAAACGAGTAGCTGTGATTAAACATTTAAGCTTTCGGTTTTGAATTATACCCGAAATACTTATGGACAAGGAATTTTTTGAATATTTTTTCTATTTGAAAATTACGATGATGTTGTGGACGGAACTTCCAATACTCTGCTTCTCTCCAGCAATTTCTTAAATCTTTTCGGGAGCGCTGATTCGAAATACATTTCTTCATTCGTAATTGGATGTCGGAATATTAATGAAAATGCATGTAACATCATTCCTCGGCCAATTATCGTTTTCCCCAATTCATTATATTCCTGATCTCCGGCAATCGCATGTCCAAGGCTGGAGAGATGAATTCTCAATTGATGTTTTCTGCCTGTTGTTGGACTAAGTTCTAACAAACTGAAATTGGTGTTGGAGTGTACAATATCATTCAATTTTACCCATGCAGAATGAGCTGATTTACCTTCAATTTCAGTATCGATTGATCCCAAATTTTCTATTTTTCCGTGGACAATCGCGAGGTATTTTTTTCCAATTTCTCTCTCCTCAAATGCCTGTCCTAATTTCATCAGAGCTTCCGCCGTTCTGGCAATGATCATCAAACCTGATGTTGATTTATCTAAGCGATGTACAATTCTTGCCTGAAAAATGGCGTCAGGAGCTTCACTTTTAGCAAATTGAGAGGCAACGTAATGCTGAACACTTTTAGAAAGATTGCCACTACTGCTTAATCCAGCAGGTTTTTCGATGATTGCTAAATAGGCATCACTGTAGTACACATGAAATGCAATTTCGGGACTAGTACTTTGAACTTCATCAATGTGTAGCTCAAGTAAATCTCCAGATTTGATCATTGTAGTGGCATGAACAGAATTCCTATTCACAAAGATTTTACGATGATCCAATGCCTTTTTTAAGGACTTTCCGGAAGGAAGATTTATAAATCGATTCTTACAATAATCGCATAACCTTATTTCTGTTTGAATGGACTCAACAGTTATGGATTCTGCTACCGGCATTCAATGTTTATATACACTTGAAATAATCAAAAGGCTCCAAACAATCTTTGCATTTCCAAAGTGCCTTACAAGCGGTACTTCCAAATTGAGAAATCATAGTTGTATTGTGAGATTTACAACGTGGACAAGTCACAAATTTTGGTCCGCCCAATAAGGCAGATTTGTCTGCTGTTGTATGTTCTGGAGGTGCAATGCCATATTCTTGCAACTTTAATCGGGCATCGGGAGTAAGCCAATCCGTTGTCCATGCTGGCAATAAAACAGTATTCACTTTTACTGAATCAAAATTCTGCTCGTTCAACACTTCCAGAATGTCTTCTTCAATAGCCTTCATGGCCGGACAGCCAGTGTAAGTGGGAGTAATATCAACTTCAACATTACGATCTTGCACACGAATTCCGCGCACAATTCCCATATCAACAACGTTAAGAACCGGAATTTCTGGATCCTCTACTTCTCGCAGAATTTGAAGAATATCATCAGCCGTTAATTCCTGTTTCATTTTTTACCATTTCGATCCCGGATAAGCGCGTTGCAAAAACTGCATCTCACTTAAAATATGTCCAAGGTGCTCACTGTGTTTGCCAGTTCTACCTCCTGACTGCATATATTCGGATGCCGGTAATTCTAGTGTAGCCTCTTCAAGAGTATCTTTTACAACTTCAATCCAATTAGCATAAAGCGATTGATTGAGCGGGATAATTCCTGCAGCATGCAACTCTATTTCCACATCATCATCTTCAAAAAGCTCTCCTGTATACGCCCAGATATCGTGCAATGCTTTTTGAATTCTGTTATGACTTTCTTCGGTGCCATCGCCCATCCTCAAAACCCAGTCGCGACTATGTTTTAAATGATATCTTGCTTCTTTTATGCTTTTTGCTGCGATGCCTTTTATTTGTTCATCCGACGAATTCAACAATACATTTAATAATTCAACCTGATATGCGCTATATATAAATTGACGTGCAATTGTATAAGCGTAATCGCCATTTGGAGTTTCAGTAATGATGCAATTTTTGAAATCGAATACGTCTCTTAAAAAGGCTAAGTGATCAGCATCTTTTACTGAACCTTCAACCTTTGCGGCATATTCCAACCACAATGTTGCTTGTCCAATATAATCCAAAGCAGTATTGGTAAGAGCAATATCTTCTTCCAAAACGGGGCCATGTCCGCACCATTCTGCAATGCGTTGACCCAAAATTAAGGAATTATCACCTTGTCTGAGTAAGTAATTAAATAAACTATCTTTTTGCATAAAAAATCACATGTGACCTACCTCAGGAGGGATTTCATAAAATGTTGGATGGCGATATACTTTATCATTTGCCGGATCGTAAAGCAATTCTTTTTCATCAGGAGATGAAGCGGTAATTGCTTCTGAAGGTACAACCCAAATGCTAACACCTTCCATACGGCGGGTATAAACATCTCTTGCATTTTCAATTGCC
>JBDNHP010000180.1:0-1892 GCA_041688765.1 Flavobacteriales bacterium | reverse complement strand
AGCAAATTGAGGTTGATTCTCCTGATTAATATTAACTGCTTCAACCGGGTCAAGGGAGCTAGTGTAAATGCCGTTTCCATGGGTAGCTACGGCTACAGTCCCATCATATGGTCTACTTTTTACCATATTTACAATTACATTCCCTATCGTTTCAGAACCCTCTTGTTCCCAAATGGTATTAATTCCGTTGAGTTCTGTGCTGCTAAAAACGCCAATACTCGTTCCTACGAGATAGGTTTGTGGATCGGATGGATGTATTTCTACCGAATATACTGCCGGTCCGGAGCCGGTTCCATCAGGGTTTTCTTCCAAATTGCCGCTAACTGAATCCCAATTTTCTCCTCCATCTGAAGAATGAAAAATGCTCAACACATTGTAATTCGAAAAACAAACCATTAGCTCTTGAGGATCGAGGTCATTGACTGCCACAGAACTCAGCCAAGCGTCATCGGGAAATAAATTAGAAGTCAACTCTGTTCTTTCCGGCTCCCCATAAAGATCTTCTAGCTTCCAAAGTCTTCCAACTGAGCTGCCGTAATAAATGATGCTATTATCAATGCGTGGAATGTCCATAGAACTAATATTTCCTCCCGAAAAACTGATAAAGCTTGCTGACATATTTTCCCATGCATCGTTAGGATAAGCCTGAATTAGCTCACCTGTTAGCTCTATATCTGCAAGGGAATCTAATCGCCAAAGTGTTTTACCTCCTGCCATATAAATTACATCATGGTTAACGGGATCCATAGTCATAGGATTAATAAATAATGCCGAAGGGCCATTTTCCGGATCTATCCTTTGAGCATTTACAGGTACTCCGTTTTCATCCAATTCTTTTTTATACATCCTACCGCCCTGACTGGAAACAACAACAAAGTTGCGCCCTTCAGGAATGGCACAATACGCCCCATCATCACTGTGCGCCTCTTTCCAAGAATCGGCAAAGGCGGTGCTCCCTGTGCTCCAAGTGCCATTATCCTGCATTCCACCTATAATTTGATCTGATGTTGCAACTCCTTGTTCCATGGCTACGGTGTAAAACTGTGTTGTAACGTAACCATTGTTTAGTTTGGTCCAGGAAACGCTGTCAGCCAAACAATTATCTGTTCTGTAAATTCCCCCGTCATTACCATTGTACATCACGTTAGGATTAGAGGGAGAAAAGAGGAAAACATGTTGGTCGCTGTGGTGATTAGGATAAGAATAGTCGCGAGGGTTTTCTGGATTACACCTATATCCACCAATCCAATTGGTGTTTTGATTGGTGAAAAACGCATCTGTGCTTCGGTAAACATTAGTGCCCCCTAAAAAGATAATGTCATCAGTTGGGTGATGTTGAATTACAAGATTATAGGAGCCCTGTGAGTTGAAAGTCCCAAAATCAAAATCAACCCCAAGATCAAGTACGCAGGGGGTTTGTGGGATGTTTGATGAGCGCTCATCCCAATCGCCTCCGGCCCCGCTTCCATCACCACTTATATAGGTGTATTGAAAAAGCGCATGATTAATTTGATTTTGGCTCGATGGACCTTCTGTCATAAAGTACACTTCATTTTCATTTTGTGGCTTATAAGTCATTACAATTCTTCGGTACAATCCATTGATAGGGAAATCGATTTGAGTCCAATCAATACCATTTTCAGATCGAAAAACGCCTCTACCAAGTCCATCAGCACTCAAACAGGCGTAAAAAACACCGGAAGGAGTAATGAGAATATCAGTGAAATCACTCGGTGAATTATTAAACCCCAAAACCTCAGTCCAAGTATCACCGCCATCAGTGGATCGGATTATTCCATTATGAACTGCTGCAAACACTACATCCTGATCTAAAATGGTATGGTCTACTATAATTTTCCATACAAAGTCATAAGTACCATCTTGAACACTTT
>JBDNHP010000179.1:0-3732 GCA_041688765.1 Flavobacteriales bacterium | reverse complement strand
TTAAATCGCACAGTTCCAAAATGCCGATAAGATCAAAATATAAAATCAGTTCTTCAGGAAGAACATGGCTGATCAATGATGTATTCAAATGATTTGATTTTACACAAATCTATCATTCTCCCCGTAAAATTTACTTGACCCAAAGTAATTGATGATTACTCTGCAAAATCGCTAAAAACTATTTTTGACGTTCACATTGATAAGGAGGCGAAAATCACAACTGATGGTTGGACAGGGTACGCTCCACTGAAAAAGACATATCCTCATTTAGAACAAAAATTATCCGATAAAGGGCAGAATTTTAAGATGCTACATATTCAAATCAGAAATTTCAAAAATTGGTTAAGAGGAGTACAGTCATATTGCCATCAAAGCTATATAAATCAGTACATTCAAGAATATTTCTATAGGTTCAATCGCTTAAATTTCAGAACTACAATTCTCGAAAAGCTGTTAAAAAGAATGATCGCTCACACGCCAACCACTTATAAATCAATTAAATACAATGCGGCTTAAAGGGGTAACCCTATAAATTATTTACCATAATCTAGTGTTATGTTAAGTATACTATGACGTAGTAAAAAATGTGTCTATTTGTAAAAATCATTTTACAAATGACGCGCTGTACAATTAAATTGACAAAAACAGAAGTTGAAGAACTTCATGCAATAATCAATAAAGGTTCACATACATCTCAAACCTGCCGTACCGCCTATATTTTGTTGAATTGCGATGAAGGGAGATACTCAGAGAAAATAACTAATAAGCAAATCAGCAAAGTGTTAAAAGTTGGCCTGCGAACAATAGACAGGGTAAAAAAGAAATTCATTGACGAAGGTTTCGAAGCTTCTTTAGAGCGGCGAGCTACAAGTCGGATTTATGAGAGAAAATCTGATGGTGACGTAGAAGCTAAACTGGTGACTTTGTGTTGCAGTGAACCACCAAAAGGCTATTCAAAATGGTCGCTGCGATTATTAGCCAGTAAGATGGTAGAATTGAATTATGTAGAAAGCATCTCGCACGTAACAGTAAGGAGTGTTTTAAAAAAAACGAACATAAACCTTAGAAAGTAAAAGTCTGGGTAATTCCTCCAGAGAAAAGCAGTGAGTTTGTAGCAAATATGGAGCACATGCTGGATGTTCACAAAAGACAACATAATCAATATTTTCAAGTGGTTTAAAAGGATGAATAACCTAAGCAGCTAATTCAGGAGGCACGTATTGGTCTGAAAATTAAACCCGGACATGAAGCAAAGGTTGACGATGAATATATGAGAAATGGAGTAGGTAATATTTTTTATTGACAGCGAACCATTGCAGGGCAAACACCTTGTAGAAGTTACAGAATTTAAGACTAAAAAGGAATGGGCATATTTTATAAAAAAAGTAACTGACAAGAAATAGCAAAATGCAAAGAAAATAACCTTGATAATGGACAATTTTAAACACATAGTGCTTCAGCATTTAATAAGGTCTTCGAGCCAAAAGAGGCGAAACGCTTGTGGGACAGATTTGAGTTTGTTTACACTTCCAAACATGGAAGCTGGCAGAATATGGCGGAAATAGAGCTTCATGTTCTAAAGGGTCAGTGTTTAGACCGCCACATTTCATGCATCAAAAAAATACAAGAGGAGGTTGAGGCATGGCAATCAAACAGAAATAGCAAAAACAGCAAAATCAATTGGCAGTTTACTAATAAAGAAACTAGAGTTAAATTGAAAAAATTATATCCGTCAATTCAGATTAAAGATAATACTAGATAGATTTTCAAAGATGGTCAAATATGCTCCGTCAGTAGAAAACGCAGCAGAGATTACTCGAAATACATACCAAGTGGAACTTTTACTTCCTGAGTCCAAACACGCCAAAAATATTCTATTGAAATTGCATAAACGCTACCAAGTTCAGATCATCCAAACAGTCACAAAATTACCCTAGGTGACACAGCGCTGAAAAAAAGAAAGGCAATGAACGTTACGGAGATTCTATACAATAAGCTACAAAATCTTACTCGATCGCTTTGCGAATATGCAAATTGAGACTTAGTATTTGACGACGAATTTAATATGAGATTATTTTTTGCTTAAAGCCGAATGCACGTTGAAATATTCAATGCTTCATTTTATTTGCGAAAGTAGAAAACAAGAAAATGGCTGCCTTTTTCAAGACAGCCATTTTATAGAAAGGAAATCTATTATTTCTGAACTACAATCAATTGCGATTGAGCAGTTGAACCGTGACGTACACTTACGTTATAAGTGCCAGCGGCAAGATCAGCATTGAGGATAATACGGTTTCCACCGATTAAATCTGCAGCCTTAACTTCTTGTCCTTTTACAAGCTTACCATTCATGTCAAAAATACTGATAGTAACATTGCTCACACTAGGATCAATTGCTTGACTGAACTGAATATTGATTTGTCCTTCGAATACTGGATTCGGGAAAATGCTCCAAGTAGCAACTTCTTTTTCAGGAGTAGCAACTGGAGTTGGGTTTGAAGTTTGTCCTGAAGTCTGAGCGAATTCGCAAGTACCATTATTATAGGTAGCCTGAGCATTAAAGTTAAGAGCAGAACCATCAGTACAACCTAAAACTTGAGCGCTAGTTGTTACAAAGCTCAAATTACGTGCTTGCCATGCTTTGTTGTCAGTATCCCAACCTTGAAGATTGATAGAACCTGTTGCAACACCAGTAGTGGTAAGCTGTCCAATAAGAATAAGACCGTTGTTACCTTCTTTAGTTTGCGGGTGAGTAGGGAGAAGGAACCATGCTCCGTCAGTAATCACTAATGCGCCGCCGGCATCAAATCCGTCGAAATCAATACCAACTTCCCAAAGACTGTTACCATCGCCATTGTCTTTGCCAATTGTAAGCCAGCTATCGTATGCGATTTCAGGCGCAACGTTCACTGCTGCATTGTTAATATCCATAGCAGTGTTACCACCGTAAGGATTTTGATAGAAAGGCGCAGTTGACTCAATAAACATCCCTGTTTCGGGATCACCGAATACAGCATGTAAAGAATGATCTGCTGACGGGAGTTGTGCGTAAACACGGTAAGTGTTACCCTGTACAATTCCTTGATTATTAACTTGCTCAACTACGAGCTGTACATTTTGTGCCATTAATCCGAAACTGGCAAAAAACGATGCGAGTACTGCAACTTTTTTCATGGTTGTATAATTTGCTTATTTGGTTCTTAAAATGTCTTCTGACGGAAGAATCGATTATCTGTTTCGATTTCTCGCCGCTTTGTAAACTTAATCATTAATTCAGAGCTTAGCTCCGAAATCAGGATGAAAGTTAAGTTATTTTTTTCGACAAATCAAAGCTTTAACCAAACATTTTGAGTGTTCGTCTGATTCTATTGAGTTTTTGGCGGGATTTCGCCTGAATTCGGTAAAAACTATGCTTTGCTTAAATTAGAGGCCTGTAACAATAGCTTAACATGAGCAAGAAACTTGAGAATTACGTATTAGGGAAATGGATTGCCGGAGATGGTGAAGGCAGCCCTTTATATAATGCAATAGATGGATTAATATTGGCCCGGGCAAGTACAAAAGGGATCCCCTTTGCGGATGTCCTGGATTATGGCAGGAAGCATGGCGGCAATCCTTTAAGAAGAATGACATTTCATGAAAGAGGCCGAATGCTGAAAGCTTTGGCTATGTATCTCATGGAGAAAAAAGATCAGTTGTATGAATGGAGCTTTGCAACAGTTGCGACCCGCG
>JBDNHP010000178.1:0-5257 GCA_041688765.1 Flavobacteriales bacterium | reverse complement strand
TTTACTCATGCAACCGGTGTATCGACCGGTAGATGGAGTTGACGTGAGAAAAAGCAACGAGCCAATATTTGAAGCGTGTGTTGCACGACTGAGCGAAGGGGCCGTTATTGGCATTTTTCCGGAAGGAAATCACGATCACCCTAAAAGATTAAGAGTATTGAAAAAGGGAGCAATCCGAATGGCTGTCGGTTATGGAAAACCATTTTGTTTTCAGGCTATTGGGATTGATTATCTTCAGCACATGAAACCTTTTACGGATCTTGAAATTTCGATTTCAAATCCACTTGAAATCAAATTTGATGAGTCTGATTCTGACGAACATTGGATGCTGGAGCAATGCAGGTTAATGATATCTAATGCTATGCTTGATATTCAAAATGAAGAATTGCGGTTTTTAATTTTAAATCTTGAGCGAATAGCTTGGTCATTTGAGGGTAAACCATTTGATGTTTCTACCAAGAAGAAACTACTTCTGAAGTTGGCTGATAATGAAGGGATGACGGCAGTATTGAAACCGGTGTTAAATGATTATGCCGATGTGCTTCTCCATAATTCACTCAGCGATGAAGACATACTTCGATTTAAAAATAAGGGTATATTTCACATGTATTTTCATGCCCATTTTAGCAAAATTTCATATTTCGCCCATTTGCCTTTAATTTTACTCTCTAAATTCTTAGAGGCTAAGCTTATTGAGGACTTCGTATTTACCGGAACTTTCAGATTTCTTTATTGGTTTATGGCGGTTCAGTTTTACTGGATTGGAGGCTATGTAATTTTGGCTTTGCTGAGCAATTTTCTTGTGGCTAGTTTGGTGTTTGGCATTCTATTATTATCCAGCATAATATTAAGAAGCAGAGGGGGAAATCCAGGGCCAATTTTCGTTTCCGAGGCTGTTCTCAAAAGAGCCGTAGAATTGCGTTCTGCCATTGCGCACAACATCAATTTTTAATCACAGAATTTTAGGGCATTATACTTTTGGCATGACTTTAGAGAGGCCTTCATAAATTAATATGGAGGGCAAAGCCATGAAAGGTAAAAGTGTTTTTAACGATGCAGAAGGATATATCCGCTCAGCGTTTTTCGGTATCGCCCTGCTCCTCACCGCGCAGGGAAGTGTTTTGGCCAGCAACAGCAGCTCAGTTCTCAAATTGAGCGCTTGGAACAACGAAACATTTGAAGCAACATTGAACGGAAAAGTTTATCGCAGTGAAAGCGATTTGCGAATTAATCCCATCGCTTCAGGTTTGTACCAGCTTAAAGTAGTTCAGCGAAGCAGAAATGCCTATGGTTATGGTGGAGGAAAAGTTACTACGATCTTTAATGGAACCATTCGCATACCTAAAAATTCGCGAATGAATGTAATAGTTGACCGCAACAGACAACTCCGATTTATATCTGTAGAACCATTGAGACCTGCGGCGCATCGTCCCAACAATCCGCGACCGCGACCAATTGCTCAGCCGCGACCTGGAAATGGAAATGGTAATAACAATGATGTGAGTTGCGATTATAATGATCATGATGGATGGGCAAACAATCATGACTTCGAGCCGGTGTGGGAGTATGAAGATGAAGACGAGTATAACACCGACTACGTTTACAATTCCACAGCGGTTATTGATCACGAAGAGTTTGAAGATATTTTGCGACGCATGCAAGATGCTTGGTTCGAAGAAGATCGCATGATTTTGGCTAGACAAGCCATTGGAGATCGATTAGTGCAGAGTGAACAAGTATTGCAGATGTTAGAAAGCTTCAATTTTGATTCAACCCGATTAGAATTTGCAAAGTTCGCCTACCATCACGCTGCTGACCCCGGTCGTTATTATGTGGTTAACGAAGCCTTCAACTTCAGTAGCAGCATTCGCGAGCTTGATGAATATTTAGCATCTGTCATCTAAACTAAGTGAGTGTTAATCGAGAAAAGGTCGGATTATTCCGGCCTTTTTTTGTTTGACTAATTGGTGAAACTGTTTAAAAGATCAAAACTTATCGCCCTTAAGTCTTGATATTTGGCAGATTAGACCATGAAATTAATGCGCATTGTACATTTCAATTAAGGATTGGTTAACTTTGTTTTAATATTGAGCACAAGGCTTATATCGACCTTTGCACCATATAAATTAGCTTCTTGAAAGCATGCCAGCACAAAAAATCCTCCTCGTAGATGATGAACCGGATATTCTGGAACTCATTAAATACAACCTCGAGCGCGAAGGTTATGATGTGAGTACTGCTTCAAATGGGGCTAGAGCGGTTGAAATAGCGGAGCAAATTTTACCCGATCTGATTTTATTGGACGTGATGATGCCGGAAATGGATGGCATGGAAACCTGTGTTGAAATGCGCAGACGCCCAAGATTAAAGGAAACGCTCATCGCTTTTCTCACTGCAAGAGGGGAAGATTACTCTCAAATTGCTGGCTTTGATGCCGGAGCAGATGATTACATCACTAAGCCAATTAAGCCTAGGGTGCTTGTGAGTAGAGTAAAAGCTTTGTTAAGAAGAGGCCCAGCCGAACCTGTGTTAAAACAGACTTCAGGCAAAGGAATTTCCGTCGACAAAGACAAATACATCGTTTTAAAAGATGGGGAAGAGCTTTCACTTCCTAAAAAAGAATTTGAATTATTAGCACTTCTTTTATCTCAGCCCGGAAGAGTATTTACCCGTGAAAACATTCTCGCCACCATTTGGGGAAATGATGTTATTGTTGGTGATAGAACCATCGACGTTCATATTCGCAAACTCAGAGAAAAACTTGGAGATGATTATTTCAAAACGGTTAAAGGAGTAGGCTACAAATTTGAGCCTCTATGACAGAAAGAAGCCCCAGAGAAGTTGCTTTAATAATAGCAGTTCTGGTTGCTTTACTTCCGGGTTCCGTTTCTCTTGCAATCAAACACTATTTTCAAATTAATTACCCTTTTTGGGTACACCTCGCTGTATTCGCCATTGCTGCGATATTGGTGTATTTTATTGTTTTGTTTTTTATTGAGAAATTCATCTACCAAAAAATTAAAATTATTTACAAAACAATTCATCGATTCAAGGCTGGTCAGGATGAGAAAAAAGACCTAAATATGAGTGGAGACGTGCTTGGGAAAGTGAATAAGGACGTTATGAATTGGGCAGAAAATAGGATTAAAGAAATAAGAGACCTTAGAGAAGAGGATTCCTTCAGAAAAGAATTTGTGGGCAATTTAAGTCATGAATTAAAGACTCCGATTTTTAGCATTCAGGGCTATATTTTGACCTTGCTTGAAGGAGCATTAGAAGATCCTGAAAACAATAGAAAATTCTTGCTTAAAGCGGCGAAAAGTGTTGATCGTATTACTGCTTTGCTTGAAGACCTCGATCAGATCAATAAAATTGAATCAGGAAATCTAAAGCTCAATAAAACCCGATTCGATATAGTGGATCTTACCAAGGAAGTGTTGGAGTCACTAGAGCATAAGGCCAAAAAGAGCGATATAAGTCTCAAAATTAATCAAGCCAGTCAGCCTGCAATTATGGTTTTGGCAGATCGCCCCAAAATTGCACAGGTACTCACAAATCTTGTGGTAAACTCCATTAATTACGGTAAAGAAGGTGGAAATACCAAGGTTAGATTTTATGATATGGATGAAAACATTCTCATTGAAGTTGCGGATAATGGTTTGGGCATGAGCGAAGAACATTTGCCCAGGATTTTTGAACGTTTTTATCGTGTTGATAAAAGCAGATCCCGAAACGTTGGCGGTTCTGGCTTAGGCCTTGCTATTGTTAAGCATATTATTGAAGTTCATCACCAAAGCATAAATGTGCGAAGTACTGAAGGAACCGGTTCCACCTTTTCTTTCACCCTTGAAAAATTTTAATTTTCGGTTCTGGATCCTCATCAAACCAGCCTAGATCCGCCTTCAAAAACAAAGTAGTTGTTTCTTTTTTCTTCGCCAATGGTAGTGCTTTCGCCATGGCCGGGATGTACCACGTAATCCTCAGGTAAACTGTAGAGCTGTTTTCGGATAGATTGATCTAGTTGAGCCGCATTCCCTCCTGGCAAATCTGTTCGGCCCACACTACCCTGAAACAAAACATCGCCCCCAATAACTGTTTTGCTCTTATGATGAATAAGAACTACATGACCGGGACAATGTCCGGGGCAGTGTCGCACTTCGAGTTCATCATTATTGAATTTCATGATTTGCCCATCTGTAAAGAAGTGCGCGGGTTGGGGAGATTCTTCCAAATTCAAACTGTATAAAGCAGCTGATCTGGCCCCCATGGCTAAAGTCACTAGATCGTCTTGGTGTAAATAAAGCTCCAAATTAAATGTAGTTGCGCAAAAGGCATTACCAAAAACATGATCCAAATGAGCGTGAGTATTGAGCAACCATTTTGCTTGAAACTTGTTTTCATTAATAAAATGTAGGATTTGTTGCTGCTCATTGGTACTATACATACCCGGGTCAACTATTGCGATTTCGTGATCGTCAAATTCGAGTATATAGGTGTTTTCCTGAAAAGGATTAAAACAGAATTTATGGACTTTCATAGGCTTTTGAACTTCTATAAAACTACGAATTTTGCATCATTTTCAGGTATCGCTGAGGCAATACCGGGGCCTGAAATTAGTTATATTTACGTCTTGCATTCAGCTAATAGTTTCAAATGATCCGTTTTTACTCTTGTACTCTCTTGCTATTTCTCCTGCTGATCAGTCAGTACGGGAATTCGCAGTTCTATTCCGGAACGCAGCAGGAGTTTGGCAAGAATCGAATCCAGTATCGCAGCTTCAATTGGTTGTGTTATGAATATGGGCCTATGAAGGTCTATTATTACCAAGGCGGGGAGCAGCTTGCTTCATACACTTTACAAGTAGCCGTTGCGGAATTGCCTGAAATGGAAAAGCTTTTGGATTATCCTTTGCAAGACGATATTCAGATTATTGTTTACAATAAACAGAATGAATTCAGGCAAAGCAATGTGGGTATTACCGGCGATGATCAGAACAATATTGGTGGCTCAACTCGTATTGTAGGATCAAAAATCTTTGTTTATTATGAAGGAAGTCACGCCGAACTCGAAAAGCAAATTCGCGCCGGTTTAGCCCGAATCTTGCTCAATCAGATGATGTATGGCGGTGACTGGAAGGAGGTTTTTAAAAGCTCAACCCTGCTCAGTTTGCCTGAGTGGTATATGGAGGGATTTATAAGTTATGCTTCCGAAAAATGGAGTTCAGAAACGGATGCATTTGTTCGCGATGGTATTTTGA
>JBDNHP010000177.1:0-15455 GCA_041688765.1 Flavobacteriales bacterium | reverse complement strand
TGTTATTTTTCCAAATCCAGTAACTACAGATTTTCTCAACGCAAAAATTAGCCTTGAAGCAGGAGATCTGATCGAAATTTATTCTGCTGAAGGAAAATTATTGAATTCTGCTTTATTCGAACACGCTATGATGCCTGCAAAAGGGCAATTACGAATTGATATCAGTTCGCTTCAAACAGGAATTTATTCTTTGGTGATTAGAAACCAATATTATCAAAGTCAGGTAAGGTTTGTTAGACAATAATTAATCTGCGAATTCGCAATTGCATGGTAGCGAGAGATTGATGTCGATATCAGGGAGAAGTGTTCTTATCATTTCCTGCTCCTTTGCTGACATTTCATTGTGAAGCAAATCAAAACGAAGCAATTTGTCCAGCCTGCTCAGTGTTGGTGGGAAGTAACCAATAACATTGCCCCAAAGTATAAGTTCGGTTAAATTCTCAAGTTGACCTATTTGATCCGGAATGGAATCAAGATCATTATCGCCTATGTTAAGGCGTTGTAAGTCACGGAGCTGACAAATTGCCGGATTAAAAGTGTTGATTTTATTGTGTTCAAGATCTAGTATTTGAAGTTTGTGCAATTTAGAAATGTCATCAGGTATTTCTCTGATTTTATTGCGATCAAGACTTAATTCTCTAAGGTTTTTAAGACTAAATATTCTTGGGTCAATTTCTTTGAGTTTTTGTTTGCTCAAATCAAGCCTAAATACCTTTTCGGGATTGAGCAAGGCGGTTTCTAAGTTGCGATAAACCTTAATACTATCACCCCTGGCACCTGTAATTTGAGCGGTGCCAACTGGGGTCCACAGAAATATGTTAAGTAAAATTAGCGCGCTATTTAACCTCATGCTTCTTTCAATAATTCCTTAGCAGTAGACTGATCAATCAACAATTGGGCCTTAAGTTCATCAATAGAGGGAAATCGCAGTTCATTTCTGATTCTGTAATGCAGTTCTAACGTCAAGGTTTCATTATAAATTTCACGATCGAAGTTCATTATATGCACTTCAATGCTTCTTTTCCCTTCGTTTTCAAGGGTTGGTCTTGTACCAATATTCAGCATTGCCTCATGTTTAACTCCATGAATTTCAGCCATAACTGCATATACGCCATCTGCAGGAATGAGTTTGTTTTTATCTAAAATCTGCAGGTTGGCTGTTGGAAAGCCAATTTGTCTTCCAAGCGCATTACCGTGCTCTACTGTGCCACTCAATTGATAGTTATAGCCCAAATATAAATTGGCAACTTGCAGGTCTCCTTCAATTAAGGCATTCCGCACTTTAGTTGAACTCACATTAATATCATTTATCTCTTGAGCTGGAATTTCCTGAACTTCAAAACCATAGGTTTGTGAAAACTCAATTAACTGAGCAAAATTGCCTTCTCTGTTACGGCCGTAATGGTGATCATAACCAACCACCATAGTATGCACGCCAATTCCATTGACTAAAAGATTGCGTACATAGTCAAGTGCCGATAATCGGGAGAATCCCATCGAAAAGGGGTAAAAAATCAGATGCTGAAGCCCCGTTTTTTCAAGTAAAGCAATTTTCTCTTGCAATGTGCTTAGTAATCGAAGATCATCATTACCAGGAAACAGCACTTTTCTGGGGTGAGGTTCAAAAGTGAGCAATACGCTTTCCCCGCCAATTTTATCAGCTATTTCATTGATTCTATTTACAATTGCTTTATGCCCGATATGAACACCATCAAAAGTTCCACTGGTGAGCACAGGTTTTTTTACTCTTGTAAAAGATTCTATATTACTATATATCTTCAATGCTTTTGATTACGGTATTTAAGCTGATTATTAGTGCAAATATAGTTGAGCAAAGTGCATGCACACTGCGGTTTTTCTGCAATTCGCTCATAATTACCAACAAAGGTTTGATATTCGGGCTTGAAAGCGTACTTTTGCACCGAATTTTGGACACCTCTAATACTGCAAAATACAGACAATATGTCTCAGAACGTAGGAAAAATTTCTCAGGTGATCGGACCGGTAGTTGATGTGAGTTTCGCGAACAACGACAAACTCCCAAATATTTTGGACGCCCTAGTAGTAAAACGCGACAATGGTGAGCAACTAATCCTCGAAGTACAAAGACACGTAGGAGAAGACACTATCCGCGCAATTTCGATGGACTCAACCGAAGGCCTTCGCCGCGGTATGGAAGTTGTTTCAACCGGTCAGGCTATTACAATGCCTGTTGGTGAGCAAATTAAAGGTCGCCTCTTCAATGTGGTAGGCACTCCAATCGATGGTATTGGACCCGTAAATAGTGCAGGTGGTTACCCAATTCACCGCAATGCCCCAAGATTTGAAGATCTTTCAACTTCTGCCGATGTGCTGTTCACTGGAATTAAGGTAATCGATCTGATCGAGCCTTATTCTAAGGGAGGAAAAATTGGTTTATTCGGTGGCGCTGGTGTTGGTAAAACCGTATTAATCATGGAGTTGATCAACAATATCGCTAAAGGTTATGCAGGGCTTTCTGTATTTGCTGGCGTTGGCGAGCGTACCCGTGAAGGAAACGATTTGCTTCGTGAAATG
This sequence comes from Flavobacteriales bacterium, assembly GCA_041688765.1. Classification (GTDB taxonomy): domain Bacteria; phylum Bacteroidota; class Bacteroidia; order Flavobacteriales_D; family Sanyastnellaceae; genus JBDNHP01. Next base: position 12,899 of record JBDNHP010000177.1, on the reverse strand, counting down.
ATTGAGTCAGGCGTTATTAAGTATGGCACTGAATTCCGCCATTCTATGGAAGAAGGCGGATGGGATCTTTCTAAAGTGGATCTTAAAGAATTAGCTACTTCTCAGGCAACACTGGTTTTCGGACAAATGAATGAGCCTCCTGGAGCACGCGCTCGTGTGGCGCTATCAGGTCTTACCGTTGCTGAATATTTCCGCGATGGTGATGAAAAGTCAGGTGGCCGCGATATTTTATTCTTTATCGATAACATTTTCCGTTTCACTCAGGCAGGTTCTGAGGTATCCGCACTTCTAGGTCGTATGCCTTCTGCTGTGGGTTACCAGCCTACTTTGGCTTCTGAAATGGGACTTATGCAAGAGCGTATCACTTCTACAAAAAGAGGTTCTATTACCTCTGTACAAGCCGTGTATGTTCCTGCGGATGACTTAACAGACCCTGCTCCGGCAACAACTTTTGCCCACTTGGATGCAACTACCGTATTGTCACGAAAAATTGCTGAACTTGGTATTTATCCTGCTGTGGATCCTTTGGATTCTACATCAAGAATTCTTACTCCTGAAATCGTTGGCGAAGAGCATTACCGTTGCGCTCAACGTGTAAAAGAGATCCTTCAGCGCTATAAAGAGCTTCAGGATATTATCGCCATTCTTGGTATGGATGAATTGAGTGAGGAAGATAAGATGTCAGTTCTTCGTGCCCGTCGTATTCAACGTTTCCTTTCCCAGCCATTCCACGTTGCTGAGCAGTTTACCGGTATTCCGGGCGTACTTGTGCCGATTGCTGATACAATCAAAGGATTTAACATGATTCTTGAAGGTCAGATGGATGAGTACCCTGAGGCAGCCTTCAATCTAAAGGGTTCGATTGAAGACGTTCAGGTAGCAGGTAAGAAAATGCTTGAAGAAGCAAGGAAATAATCAGATTATGATCGTAGAAATCCTCACTCCAGAGAAGAGCATTTTTAAAGGCGAAGCTATTTCAGTTTCCTTGCCAGGTATGGATGGAAGTCTTGGGTTATTAGATCATCATGCCCCGCTTATTACCTCCCTTAAAAAAGGCATTCTTAGCTTAACAATTTCTCAAGGTAATACCAGAGATTTTGAAGTTAATGGAGGAACGGTGGAAGTGATGAATAATAAAGTGATTATACTCGCTGAATAAGAAGAAATCACTTCAAAATATCAAAGGCTGCCCATTTCGATGTGACAGCCTTTTTTTATGCTAATCGTGCCCATTGGCTGATCTTTTTTTGACATTCCCGAGGCTGAATTCAATCAGCGCGAAGCCAAGTTTGAGTGCGGTATAAAAACAAAATATATCCTCTCACTTTTAGTTTATTCGGATCTTCATCGTCAATCCATAATTCACAATCGTAAATTTTTCCGCTTTTTGGATCACAGATTGTCCCATCCTCCCATTCAGAACCGTCTTTTTTCATGTCGCGAAGAATTACCATTCCAATAATTTTTTTCCCTTTTCGGTCATCCTCGCATTCATTACAGATTGGATCTTGCACCTCATGTGGCTCCCTAAACAGCTTAATTATTTCACCATAAAGCAGGCCGTTTTTTTCATAAATCTCTACAATAGACTTAGGCTTACCGGTGTCATCGTCAATGGTTTTCCACTTCCCTGTAACGCTTTGCGCTGAAACCAGAAAAGGAGTCAGAAACAACAAAGCAATTAGAAATATGCGTTTCATTCAGTAACGGTTTTAATAGTTTGAATAGCTGATCTTTTTGCTCGAGAAATACTCGTGTTCAATTCAAAGCCGAGCAGAAGTATAAAACAATTAAAATTCATCCAGACCAACAATACTAATAAGGTTCCAAGGGAACCATAGAGTCTGTTATACGAAGCAAAATTCTGGACAAACCAAGCAAAGGCAAGCGATGCTAGAACAAAGAAGATTGTTGCGAAACTAGAGCCGGCATTAAAACTCTTCCATTTACTTCGTTTTAGGTCGCCGGTATTGTAAAGAATAGATATGCTGCCATAAATAAGCATCACTATTATCAACCAGCGCGCAATATCAAGCACGGTCAAAATGAATGAGTCGTTCAAAATTTGGTATTCCTTGAATTTATAAAATATGATTTCGCTAAAAGTAATCAGACCAACAGAAATCACCAACATTATGGTAAGAATGAGTAGCAGTACTAAACTGAGCAGCCTCATTGAAATAGCAGTCCTTCTTTTTTCGAGATTAAAACTTGCATTGAAACCTTGCAAAATAGCATTTACCGTATCACTGCTAAAGTACAATGCCAATATGAAACCTATTGATAAAATAGTGCTATGTGAGCGATTAATCAAATCATGTAGCGTGCTCTCGAACAAGGTAAAAGTGTCGCCCGGAAAAAATCCTTGAATATTACTGAATAAGCTTTCTTGAAAATTATCAATGGGAATGATAGGAATTAGTGAAAGTAATACGATCAAAGCTGGAAAGATTGAAATAAACAATCGAAATGCAATGGCCGCCGCGCGTGTTGAAACGGAACCTTTGTTCATTGCTTCAATAAAAAATTCAGCTACATAATAAAGAGAAAGCCCCTCAAAGCCCCAAGGTTTAATCTTACGGGCAACTCCAAAGAGGAACAAGACAATCCTCCGCTCTAATATCCAAGCCTTTAAGTCAAAACTTTTCATTTGAATCTGGCTTTCAAACTTAGATCTAAACTTTTAACACTGTGTGTAAGCGCTCCCATTGAAACGTAATTTACACCTTGCAAGGCATATTCTCTGCAATTGTCGATAGTTATTCCTCCAGAAGCTTCCGTTTCAGCTTTATTGCCGATCAAATTTACCGCCGCGGCTATATCGGATGGTTTAAAATTGTCAAGCAGAATGCGGTCCGCACCCCCATTTTCAAGAATTTGCTGCACTTCACTAATATTTCTTGCCTCCACTTCAATTTTGAGATCTTTTCCAATTTCCTTCAGATAGGTTCTAATTTGACTCAATGCTTGTGGTATCCCGCCTGCAAAATCGATATGGTTGTCCTTAACCAAAATCATGTCATAGAGTCCAATTCTATGATTAACTCCGCCTCCAATCATAACTGCTTTCTTCTCGAAATAGCGCAATCCAGGAGTGGTTTTTCGAGTGTCTAAAACCTTTGTCTTGCTGCCTTCGAGTTTCTGCACCACAGCAGCCGTAATGCTGGCTATACCACTCATTCTTTGCATTAGATTTAAAGCTAATCGCTCTGCGGCCAAAATACTCCTTGCTGAACCTTGAACTTCCAGAACTATATCTCCGGGATGAACTGGAGAGCCGTCTTGAATCAAAACTTTAACTTCTAATTCAGGATCAACTTTTCTAAATACCAATATGGCTTCATCAATTCCGGCAATAATTCCCTGTTCTTTTACTAAAAGCACAGCTTTACCTTTTGCACTCTTTTGTACACAGGCATTGGAAGTATGATCACCATCGCCAATATCTTCAGCTAAGGCGAAATCAATCAAATGTTCAGGAGTGTATTTGTTCATAATTGTATTTGATGCAAAAAAAAAGAAAAGGCGGGACATATTGCCCGCCTTTTATCATATCATTTTCAGAGTTGATTAAAAATCATCATCTGCCGGTTCAATTCGGAATTGAGTGATCAGAAATTTATTGGCCTCATTTTTCATGAAGAAAGTAACCCTAAACAGGCCTTTTGAGGTGTTGAGATCGCCAATTCTATAGTGGTCATTCAGTTTTGAAGTGCCTCTGTGTTTAACAGTGAAACTTTTCGCAATATGCTGAGCGAAGAAACGTTCAACTAGCTTTTTAGCTTGATCAGCAGGTAAAACATCCTCTGTTCCGGGAAGTGTTAAATCAACATTGGCAGCGAAATAAGAGCCTATTTTAGTGGCATTACCCGTTTGCAATGCTTCAGTCATTGGACCTGTAATATCCGTTTGGGCGAAAACGACGCCCGAAACAAAGAGGCCAAATAACAGGATGATTAAACGATTCATTTCAGGATATTTTTAAGTATTGTTGCAAAATTCGAGCCAAAAAGCCTGAAAGTAAAAAACTGCAGAGTTATAAAGAGCCCATTCATTTCGTAAATTCAACCCCTCGTATTCAAACATGAAATTAAGAATAATTGCCGTAGGAAAAACAAGTTACCCATACATTAGTGAGGGACTTGATGTATATTTTCCTCGAATTGGGCGTTATTTGCCTTTTAGTTATGATGAAATCCCGCTTAATAAAAAGTTGGGTAAATTGCCTGTTGATAAGCAAATGGAGGAAGAAGCGAAATTGATTCTGCAGCAGATTGGCACGGAAGATCAGGTTTATTTGTTTGATGAAAACGGAAAAACGTATTCATCGCCCGGATTTGCAGATTTTTTTCAGGCAAGAATGAATGCCGGTATTAAGGTTCTTACCATTGTAATCGGAGGTGCTTATGGATTTCATGCTAGTGTTTATAATCGGGCTTCAGGAAAAATTAGTTTGTCTTCAATGACCTTTTCTCATCAAATGGTAAGACTTTTTGCTGTAGAGCAAGTTTACAGAGCCTTTAGCATTATTAAAGGAGAGCCATACCATCACGTGTAAGCATGTATGTTCCCACCTTTACATATGGCAAAATACCGGTAGAGCTTTGGGAATACAGCGCCTTGTTTTTGGTTTTATTTATCGTATTGATTTATTCTGGCAGAATTAAGCGGAATTATATAAAAGCCAAGACCCAATCCCGATTCTTTTTATGGGGATTATGGGCAAAGATTATTGGAGCTATCATTTTTTCTATAATCTACACTACCTACTATTCGGGGGGCGATTCTACCGGCTATTATGAGTGCGCGCTTTCTTTTTATAAACTATTATTGGAAAGTCCTACTGATTTTGTGACCGCTTATTTTGGTCCGGGAACGCCAGAAATCAAAAGTATTTTTACTCCGGAAACAGGCTCACCCATGGGCTATATGTTCTTTGACGAAAAAACCAGAATGGTAATGAAGCTTGTTCTTCCATTTTTGGTTTTAGGATTTGGGAGCTTTTTCTTAGGCACCGTTCTCGTTTCTGTGTTCACTTACGGTGCGCTGTGGAGGCTTTATATGATGTTCACCGCCTATTTCCCGGCATTTGACCGTAATCTTGCGATTGGCGTGTTGTTTATGCCTTCTGTGTTTTTCTGGGGATCAGGAATTCTCAAAGACTCTTTTACCCTTGCTGGTACTTGTTACTTCGTTGTGGCTACCAATGATTTACTAAATAAAAATGGGAATCGATTTCTCAATTGGTTCATCTTACTTTTGAGCGGATTTATTATTGTAAGTATCAAGCCTTATATTCTTCTGATTCTTTTGCCTGGAACTCTGGTATGGTATTTCTATAGAAAAATCCGAAAAATTAAAAATGTGTTTTTCCGATACATAATGGTTCCGTTTATCTATGCCATTATTGCTAGTTTGAGTTTTCTTGTTTTGAATGGATTGGGCTCCAAACTCGGTAAATTTTCACCTGAGCGAGCTCTTGAAACAGCAGTAATAACGCAGCAGGATTTGCAGCAAGATTATTATGAAGGAAGTAGTTTTGACATCGGAAAATTCGATCCCACTCCTCAAAGTATAGCAGGTAAATTTCCAGTTGCCGTTGCTGCAGGATTGTTTCGTCCTTTTTTATGGGAGTCTAAAAATATTGTGATGATTTTTTCCGGCTTGGAGAATCTCTTTATTCTGGGCAGCACTCTTTATATGCTAATTAGTATTCGACGAAAAGTACTTTTTAAATTGATTGCAGATAATCCTGTGATTTTATACAGTTTTCTGTTCTCGATATTATTTGCTTTTATGATTGGACTTACTACATCCAATTTTGGCGCTCTTGTGCGGTTTAAAATCCCGCTTATTCCTTTGTATATGGCCTCCGTGATGATAATCCTCAGTCATTTAAGGCAGTTTAGCATCAAAAGCGAAAGCAGATCGCTAAAAACAATTCGTTAAATAATGGCTAAAATTTAATGGCAAAAATTGCAATATTTCGCATTAGGGTTGTGAGATAATAACAGTTCAGGATTGTTAATTTCGTTCATCCATCGGGCCAGATATTCACAAAATGCCTGAAGTGCATTTTCAGACCATTCACTATTTCCATCCACGTTCCATTCCATTAAGCCTTCACTTAAAGTGCGAAGTGAAAGAATAGCTGCTTGTGGAGCAAGTCCTCTGAATTCTTCTGCCGATTGCGACATAACCAAATAACTCATTAACTGGATGAAATAGGAGTCTGCCTTTTCGAATGAGGTTTCACTTAAATCTTTGATGCCTACTTTTTTTCGAATGACATGGCCAGTTTTATAGTCTATAATTACAAGTTTTTGACCTATACGTTCGATTCGATCTGCTTTTCCCTTGATTACAATATTTCCTTCAAAACCGGATGATCTTAAATCCAGTTCTGTTTTAAGGGTTTTTTCAAGTGATAGCAGATGAATTGGGGTTCCGGCTTTAATGTGTTCTCGAATTCTGATCAAATCGTGCTCAATGAATCGACGTGTGAATCCTATGGCAACGTGTTTTGATAAGCGATTGGCTCCATATTGAAGTTCTTCTGAACTATAGTGTTTATTAAAGGCTTCCAAAACAGCATTCTCAATTCTCGGTTTGAGAGCAGTAATCAAATCAGGATTAAGATCTGTTCCAACAAAAGGGGTGTAGAGAACTTCCAATGCATAGTGCACTACGATGCCAAAGGTGCTAATTTCAATGTTTTCTTCAACATCTTGTTCTTCCCTAAAGTCAGCGATGTATTTATAAAAAAAATCGAGAGGGCAGGTTCTCCATGCGTTAATGGCTGTAGGACTAATTCCCGATTTGCACAACTGATGAAGCTTTTGACGCATGGCTTCAGAAGCAGGTATTTGAACCTTAAATTCTGCACCCGAAGGGATGGGGGATTGAATTATTGCTTGATTTATGGGCTGAGATTCAGGGCTTTGATTCAAGTAATATTCAAGTTGAGTAATAAACCGGCTTTTTTCACCCATTGCAAAAACGGATGGTTCAGCATTGTATAATATCTGTATTGATGCGGTTCGTGAAACCAAACGATAGAAATAGTAAGCATACATGGCGTCTCTTTGCCTATGTGTAGGCAAACCAAATGCTTTTCTGAGATCGAAGGGAATAAGTGAATTTTCGAATCTTGCTTTTGGCAGTTTATCTTCATTTGCACCTAAGAGAATTACTTTGTCAAAACTTACACTTCGTGTTTCAAGCATTCCCATTATTTGCAAGCCTGATAGAGGTTCTCCAAAGAATGGAATTTGCTCTTTTGACATCAACTGTCTAAGAAGAAGATGCAAGATTTCGGTGCTTTCTACCCAAGGATATTTCTGCAAATAACTTTGGATTTTGGATAATGTTCCTGCCAAATGAAATGCAAATTCATTGCCTAACTTATCTTTAGATTCTAAATAATAATCTTTTAAATAAATAATTAATTTTTTTAAAACATCCAGCATGTCTGAGGCGTTTTCTACCGGCTCAAAAAGAAATGCAATTTCATTTAGTCGTTCTGTTCCGGAATGGCTCACAATATTGGCGAATGTTGGATAAATCAACTTGTAATCTCGCAGTATTCTAGACAAAGGAAGCCCCTCTTTGCCGGAACCTAAATTCTCAGGAAGCGCAGGACTTTGAATAATTGATAGGATATCTTTGAAATAAAACCTGCGCTTACCACGAGGATTTTTTCCAGCTCTGATGTGTAATTTAAAGATGGAATCAATTAAGCCATAAAGTGGGGAGCTTTTGAGCGGGAATCCCAAAGTAACATTCACGTGTTCAGCTTGGATGGGTAAGGAATGGAGCACGGGAATCAGTAGGCTCTCATCTGCCAAAACAATGGCCGTGCGGTCATTGTAGTCTTCCGGTTTTAAGAGGGACTGAAGAGCTCTTGCCTGAGCAATTTGACTGGAACAAGCAATTACAGAATAGGAACGATTTTCACTGAGAAAACTATTGGTTAATCCATTTAGCATACCTAGCTTTTCTTTGTAAGATCTTAGAAAATGGCCGGCTTCATGCAATGGATCATCAACGAAAAACTGATCGGCATCCCAATAAATGCTAGCTTTTCCGGCATCATGCAAACTGAATAAAATCTTTTCTTCAGACAGGGAAAGCACATTCAGTCCGGCAATAACTACATGATCCCAAGGCAGTTCATTTTTCCAAGTGGTATTATCTTGCCAAAGGTATCTTCTCAAACTTCCGCTGGTAAACCAATTTTTACTTCGTAAATGCTTGCTGAATGCTTGATATAGCGGACCAAGATCGTTCCAGAATTCGAGGTATTTTTCTTGTTCCAAACTCAGGTCGGGAGAATTCAAACTCCACTCCTCAATTTCTCTAATATCGCGAAGATTTCCGAAAATTTTATCGGCTTCAATAAGATAATTGTCAACCTCATTAAAGTCATGTAATGCAGTTTCGGCCCAAGTCATAAAAGATTCCAGACTCTCTGCCGCATCCCCTTTTAGAGCTTTATATACTTGATAAAGTTCAAAGATTAGTGGAATTCGATCTGTAGTTTTGTGTCCAGAAATCCGCTCAAAAAACTCATGAACAGGAATAATTTCAGGCGCTTCAATTCCTTTACCGAGTTGCGAGGCTAGCTCTTTTTGCAGGAATAAAGATGCTCTTCTGCCGGGAAGAACAATGCAAATCTTCGGAAGATTATCTCCAAAACGCTTGATGCATTCAGAAGCTATATAGGAAGGGAAATCAAATCTTTTTTCAGCCACGCTTGAAAATTAAGCTATTCTCATTTATCGTCGAAAGCCTTTGCGAATAAAGTTCAAAAATTCCTTGCGCTCTTTAGAACTTGTGAAAACGGAACCAATGATGCTCCACATATTGGAGTTAGGCTCAATGATAGTTTCAGTTATAACTTGATCTGATTCCGAACTGAGGTTTTCACTGTTTGAATGAATTATTTTGTTCTCATCTAAAATCTTATTTAGCTCATCGGCTTGTTCAAACAGTTGCTTAGCCCTGTCAATTCTACCATGTTGCTCTTCTATTAAGCCGAGATTATTCATCGAGATGGCATCTTCAGGATCCAATTCTATGGCTTTTCTATAATCCTCCATTGCCCCATCAAAGTCTTTGAGGTATGCCTTTACATAGGCTCTTGAAGAATAGCGGTAGCCATGAGATGGCTGAAGAATAACGGCTTCATTCAAATCATTCAAAGCAAGTAGGGCATTCTCCATTTTCAAATGGCAAAGCGCCCTGTCATGAATTACATCTGCATTGGCCCCATGGATTTGAAGACAATTATTGAATTCTGCCAGTGCAGCGTCCAATTCATTTGCACTGAGCAGCTCTAAAGCTCGTTTATGGCTATCGTTATTATGGGAATATGAAGTGCTCATGTTGGTAATTGATTTTTCAAATTTCGTGATTTTGTGCGAAGCATTTTCAGCCTTAACTTTGAAACATGAAATTTCCTCAGTTCAGGCGCTATTTGAATGGTCGTTCCTATTTTAGGATCGATGGTCCGGAGCGTGTTTCGGAAGTTCAGGTGCTGGGAAATTTTTACATACTGCATGATCTGCAAGCTAAGATTTTGCCGGACCGTGTTTTCATTTCTGATCTGATAGAGGCAGATCCTGATGTTTTTGAGCTTATAGACCAAGAATCCTATGATGCTTTTTTAGCTCATAATGCCCAAACTAGGACACTGCGATCAATGGGCATTTGAATTGCACATTAGAATGTTCATCACCCTTTTGAATTGTGATACTGATGTGATTAACTCCGTTTATTTTTGAAATGTGACTAATTTTTTAGAAAATATTTCGCTTGCCGCCCATAATACCTTTGGAATGAAGGTTGTTGCGCGCTATTTTGCTCGGTTTAAATCACTTGAAGATTTGAGCTCCAGCCTTGATAATGAACTTTCAAAACACCAACCCTTGCTTATTTTGGGTGGAGGGAGCAACATTCTTTTTACTAAGGATTTTGATGGTTTGATATTGAAGAATGAACTTTCTGGAAGAGAAGTGCTGAGAGAAGACAATGATCATGTTTGGATAAGAGGTGGGGCAGGAGAGAATTGGCATGAGTTTGTGCAATGGGCTATTGCAATGGGCTTTGCAGGAATTGAAAATTTGTCGCTGATACCTGGGAGTTTGGGAGCTAGCCCGATGCAAAATATCGGGGCGTATGGTGTAGAGTTATGTGATCATTTCGATTCACTTGAGGCTTATCATATTCAAGATAGAGAAGTTCATACATTTAAAAAAGAAGATTGTAACTTTGGATATCGTGAAAGTGTATTCAAACGTAAGTACAGAAATCAGTATGTCATTACATCTGTAGTTTTAAAATTAAGTAAGAAGGCTGATTTCAGAACTTCTTACGGAGCTATTCAACAAGAGCTTGAAAAGATGAATGTTTCGGAGCCTAGCATTAGAGCAGTTAGTGATGCCGTTATGAGCATTCGAAGAAGTAAACTTCCGGATCCTGCAAAGATTGGCAATGCTGGAAGTTTTTTTAAGAATCCTGTAATTGAACTTTCACATTATAATAAATTAAAAATCGATTTTCCCGATATTATTTCTTATCCTTCGGGTGAAGCAATGTTTAAAGTTCCTGCCGGTTGGCTAATAGAAAAAGCCGGTTGGAAAGGGAGGAATCTCGGAAACTACGGCGTGCATAATATGCAAGCATTAGTTCTCGTGAACTATGGTGGCGCAACAGGTGCGCAAATTTACAATCTTAGTCAGGATATAATTGACGATATTCAAAACAAGTTCGGAATAATATTGGAGCGTGAAGTAAATATTTATTGATATAATAAAATCAATAAATATAATTTCTACTCTTAATGATTAACGATAACTCGGGAATTCATTTTAAATTCTCTTCCATTTATTCGAATGTGATATAGTCCTGTCGGCCAGTTTTTAGTACTTATCCTAAGTACAGATTCCACAGCTATTTCAGTCGTAATCAAACTTCCCTTTGAGTCGTATATCTCGATCATTGTTCCTACGAATGTTTTATTTCCAGAAATATTGATCACATCGTTGGCAGGATTAGGATAGACGTTTATTGTTGTTTCGCTTTCGATGTCTTCAATATTAATGGAATGACCACATTCATCAATAAATATGGAGTCACTAGCATCGCATGGATTGGAAGCAATCACAGTATAAGTGCCACCCTCATAAACGGTGAATGTTGGGCCGCTGCTGCCGTCCTGCCAAGTGTAATTTAAAAAGTCGTTCCCGGCGTCAAGAATAATAGGCTCATTGTCACAAAGATCGAGATCAGGGCCAAGATCAATTGCACCGGATATTACTTGCAGAATTTCGATTTCATCATAGAAATTACATCCTTGATCATTACTAATAACTACAGAATATATGCCAGGAGCATTTGCTGTAAAAGTTTGTTCGCTTGACTGATCTTGCCACTCGTAAGAAACCGCCCCAGGCCCTGCATCTAATATGATTCCAGTGCCGAGGCAAATGTTTATGTCCGGACCTAAATCTATAGTCAGTCCCGCTGAGACTTCTACGTACATGGTGTCAGTTTCTATGCCGCATTCAAGTTGAATGGATGCAACAATTCTATACAAGCCTTGCTCTTCAAATTGTACGGCAATATTTCCATTTTCGTTTGATGTAATAACACCCCCATCAGGTAAGTTCCAATTTGCTGATGCTTCGATACATTCTGACTGAGCAATAGTATAGCTTTCCTCAACACCGGCGCAGGTAAATTCATTGCCTTCAACAAAAATGGTTTGTCCGGAAGTATAAGCATGGAAGTAATTTCCCATTGAATTTATAAGGCCGTTAAACATTACCTGATTGGGATTAAAATTACATGCATCACCTATAGCATTCGGATTATTTATAACACCAATGGTAGTGCCGAATACAATTGGAATATAGATTTTTCCATCTGGGGCTATTTGGCAATCAATTGGAATGCTATTAGCGCCATTTGAAGGAACGAAAATATAGGCTTGATTTATCCATTCGTCAGCAGGCAGACTTAAGTCTATTTGATAGGCTTGAATGGTGTTATTATTGTTATATAACAAGTAAAGTAGCTTTCCATTTGGAGAGAAGGCCCCGTAAAATGTTTCTTCGCTAAAATTGCGAACGATATCGCACTCCCCAGTTAAAGGATTAAAGTGATATACTGTTTTATCATGGAAAACATAATCGTAGCGAGCATTGATTGCAAATTCACGGGTGTGATTAATTCCGTTGGATTGGGGGCCTGCAGGACTTACAATGGCATCAAGATTAACTCCTTCCGCATCAACTAAAAAAGCTTTCATTTCATTATCTAAATTGTTTTTGGTAACTAACCAAAAATCAGTCCCATTACAATGCCTTATTGCAGTGAAGGCTTCGTTTCTGGCAGACTCAATAAAAACATTTTTTTCTTCAGGGACAACGGCACCTATTCCATTATTGAGGGATTGATCAATTAAAGTATATCTCAATCCATTAACATAATCAGCTTCTTGATTGTCTTGAGAAAATAGATAAATTAAATTTTCACTTTCCGGTGCTCGCACAAACATTACTCCATCTCTGGAGGAAAAATGGCCAAGAATTCCTGTTCCATCGGGGATTGGATTGAAGTTTCCATCGTAAATAATTGAACCTTGGGTAGTGAAAATCATATTTCCATCAGCATCGCATAAGGTGGATTTCCCTTCAGCATAACTAGGTACATTCACGTCTAATACGCTTGTTGGATTTGTGTTAAAATTGAGCCCATCCGAGCTACCCCCATCAACATAGAAGACCCAATTGTTAGCTTCATTCCCAATACTGCAATTGCCCACATTAATAAGTTGAGCAGGGGAAATACTAGAACAATTTGGTCCAAATGCTTCTAGTTCTATAAAGTAGAAT
>JBDNHP010000176.1:0-14923 GCA_041688765.1 Flavobacteriales bacterium | reverse complement strand
TTTTGAAAAAAAGAAATCCTATGGCGCTTATGACCATCCCGCAGACATTGAAAGACAGCAATATGCAAGTAGCATTGCCTGCCGTTGAAATCAATCGTTTAAATGCCGATTTTGGATCTGGCACTATGGTAATTACATCGATAGCCATTGTAATTATGGTGCTTTCATTTATTAGCGTTTTTATATCCCTTTTCAATTCATTGCGAGAGAGGAAATACGAGTTGGCATTGATGCGCAGTATGGGCGGCACCCGATTCACGCTTTTTCGGTTGATTATTCAAGAAGGAATTTTACTAGCACTATTGGGAGCTTTGGCAGGATTTGGCATCAGCAGAATTGGGTTATGGTTGCTTAGCAGATTAATTGAAGAAAATTTTAATTACGATATAAGTGATATGTCATTACTCAATTCAGAGCTTATTCTCTTTGGAATCACGATCTTTACAGGAATTCTGGCTTCATTTTTGCCTGCATGGAAAGCAGTTAGAATTGACATTTCAAAGACACTAGCAGATGGATAAGTTATTTGCACATATATGGATTTTGTTCTTGCTGCTTTTTGTAGGTACAGCAATGAGTATGAGTCCTGAAAAGAAAAATGAGAGAGCCTCTGAAGAAATTCTATTTCCTGTTTCTGATCAAACAGCTACAGAACTCACCTGGAAAATTTTGGCAGATGTTCAATTCAAAGATGTTTATTTAGAGGATCTTGACGCCTATTATTGGAAGCCCACTTTTGGCCCTGCTGTTAAAGCACTGGAAGGAAAAGAAGTGTTTATCACTGGTTATTTAATTCCAGTTGATGCGGATGAGAATTTCTATGTGCTTTCACGCTACCCTTTTGCTAACTGTTTCTTTTGCGGTGGCGCTGGTCCGGAATCTGTTATTGACCTCCGCTTTAAAGGGGATCATCGAGTATATAAAACAGATGAAAGACTAAGCTTCAAAGGCAAGTTTAAACTTAATTCAACAGATATTTACCAGATGAATTACATTCTGGAAAACGCTGTAGAACACAAGTAAATTTAAACGTTGATCTTTTTATAACGCAGCGCAACCTCTCTTCCTTTGTGAAAAAAGCGCTGTTCTATGCGCGCATGCTTTCTTAACTCCTTCTGCTCTTCTTCAGTTAAATGAATGATGGTTTGACATTCTTCACAACAGCAGTCTTCGAGTGTAGTTCTGCATTCGTCACATTCAATAAATAGAACGTGACATGCCAGATTAGCACAATTGATGTGTGTGTCGGCAGGTTTTCCGCAAACATGGCAATTCGCAATCACATCATCCGAAATTCTTTCGGCCATACGTTCATCGAAAACGAAATTTTTGCCTTTGAATTTGTTATTTAAGCCTTGCTTTTTTACTTGTCGGGCATATTCAATAATTCCGCCATCCAATTGATGCATATTCTTAAAGCCCTGATGTTTGAACCATGCACTGGCTTTTTCGCAGCGAATACCTCCGGTGCAATACATCACGATATTACGATCTTCTTTGCCCTTTAGTGTTTCGGCAACCAGCGGCAATTCTTCTCTAAAAGAATCGCTATCAGGCAGAAGTGCTCTTTCGAAATGCCCAACTTCACTTTCATAATGATTTCGGAGATCTACGATAATGGTTTCGGGATCGTCGGTGAGTTGATTAAACTCGGCAGCACTAAGGTGTTTTCCTCTATTGGTTACGTCAAAGCTAGAATCGCTTAATCCGTCGGCAACAATTTTATTTCTTACTTTGATTTTGAGCTTATAAAAGCTTTTACCATTATCATCAACAGCGATATTCAATCTGCAATCATCCATGAAATGGATGGAATAAAGAAAACTTTTGAAGCTGTCGAAATTGCTGTTGGGCACTGATATTTGTGCGTTAATTCCTTCAAGAGCCACATAAACGCGACCCATTACTCCGAGTTTTTCGAAGTGACTGTAGAGATAATCGCGAAAGAGGTCGGGATTGCCGATGTTCCAATACCTGTAAAAAGAAAGTGTTGTTCTCTCTTCATTACTATCTTGGAGCTTTTTAAGCAGTATTCTCCGGTCAATCGCGTTTTGAAGTCTTTTCATTTTACAATGGCATGTTATAGAATGAAAATCTGGCTATAAACGCTTTTGGATTTTTTAACAAATGCAAAGTTAAGCATTCTGGGAGATGCTAAAATGACCTATATCAGTAAACGAGAGGCGTTTATAAACGGATACGCATAATTATCTTTAAAAAATCAGCATTCATCGAAGCAAAAACCCCTTTGAAGCCACACAATAGCGCTGTATTTGCTTTCGTTTACAATATGATTTGAAACTCGGTTAAGCGGCTTCCAAATGGGGTTGTTAATAACAATATGAGCTCAAAATCGAAAAGAAAATATTAATTGCTATCTTTAGTAGCCCAAGAATTTAATACGCAAGGAAAGATGCTGGAATTTTGCAAAAAAGTACTTACAAATGTAAGTTTTGATCGGATCCTGTTCAGGAAGGAATTACGCAAAGCAATCAAATGGGTTAGCAATGAAGAGATTGGACAGTTAAAACAATGGTGACAATCCCGATTTGGTCATATTTATGGAGATATCATTGCAGAAACATTTCAGCCTTCATTAGGCTGAGGATTATTCTTTTGATCTATAAATTTCAAATTACGTTTCAGCCCTTCGTATCCGCTTCTTTGTAAAGGCGACTTATCGAAAAGTTCGTCAAATATTTCCTTAGTCATTTCATACCAAGCTTCTTTACCCATTTCCAATACGCGTTTATCTGGATTAAATCGCGGCTCGTTATGCGGTTTCGAAAATCGATTCCAAGGACAAACATCCTGACAAATATCGCAGCCAAATGCCCAGTTTTTAAATGCTTCGGGATCTGTTCTCTGAATTATCCCTTTTAATTCTATGGTGAAATAAGAAATGCATTTACTTCCATCAACCACGTAAGGCTCTATGATAGCATCAGTAGGACAGGCATCAATACAGCGAGTACAAGTTCCGCAATAATCTCGCACAGGGCCGTCGGGAGCTAATTTTAAATCAGAAATTATCTCCGCTATAAAGAAAAAAGAGCCCATTTCACGATTGAGGAGATTGCTGTGTTTTCCGATCCATCCTAAACCGGATTTTGCTGCCCATGCCTTATCCATAACCGGTGCAGAATCAACAAAAACCCTCCCATCAATAGCTCCAAATTCTTCTGTTAAACACTCAAAAAGACCCTTCAATTTATCCTTAAGCACGAAATGATAATCTTCAGCCCTTGCATACTTGGCGATTTTTGGAGCTTCCGGATTTTGTTGTTCATTTTCTGGCGGATAATAATTGTACAAAACGGAAATAATGGATTTAGCGTTAGGCACGAGAATTCTTGGATCGAGTCGCTTATCGAAGTGATTCTCCATGTATTTCATTTCTCCATGCAGGCCAGCTTTAAGCCAAGCTTCTAGCCGGGGGGCTTCCTCTGAAAGGAAATCGGCTTTTGAAATGCCGCAAAATTCAAATCCTTCTCGAAGGGCAATTTCTTTTACTCTTTGCGCTCTTTTTGACTCTAAAAGTTGTTCGGAAGTCATAATCAGAATAAAAATCCCTGATCCTCTGATGGAAAGCGATTGAGATGCTTGAGTGCCCGCTCTGTAATTTGCCTTCCTCTTGGGGTTCTGAGCAAAAAGCCTTCTTGAATCAAAAAAGGTTCATATACCTCCTCAAGTGTTCCTTTGTCTTCCCCTATGGCCGTTGCCAATGTGCTTAAACCTACTGGTCCACCTTTAAATTTATCGATAAGTGTGATTAGAATTTTTTGGTCCATTTCATCCAGACCAAATTGATCAACATTTAATGCTTTAAGAGCCGTTTCGGTAATGTCATGGCGGATGGTTCCATCTCCTTTTATTTGGGCAAAATCGCGAACTCTTCTAAGTAAGGCGTTAGCAATTCTGGGCGTACCTCTGCTTCTACCGGCAATTTCGAAGGATGCTTCCGGCACTATTTCCATATTGAGGATTTCAGAGCTTCTCTCTACGATATCAGTTAAGGTTTTAATATCGTAATAATTGAGTCTGGAATTGATTCCAAATCTGGCTCTGAGTGGGGCCGTTAACAATCCTGAACGAGTAGTAGCGCCAATAAGAGTAAAAGGATTAAGTGTTATTTGAACCGTTCTAGCGTTAGGGCCTGTATCGATCATAATATCGATTACATAGTCTTCCATGGCAGAATAAAGGTATTCTTCCACTACAGGGCTAAGTCGATGAATTTCGTCAATAAAGAGCACATCGTTGGGCTCGAGATTAGTTAATAAGCCTGCCAAGTCGCCAGGTTTATCGAGAACCGGACCAGAAGTAGTTCGCATATTGACTCCCATTTCGGCGGCAATAATATAAGCCAGTGTTGTTTTTCCTAATCCTGGGGGGCCGTGAAGTAAAACGTGATCCAAAGCCTCAGCCCTTCCTTTTGCTGCCTGCACAAACACTTGAAGATTTTCCAGCACATGCTTTTGTCCCGTAAAATCATCAAATGATTTAGGGCGCAAAACACGCTCCAGATCCTTATCAGTGGGCTGGGATGCTTCTTTTCGGTAATCGAACTCTTCCATTCTCTTCTTGTTCAAAAATAACCATTAATTAGCAGCAGCAGAGCCAAAGTCTTTATTCAATTCATCAAATAATACTCTGAGCCTAAGGAGGTAGATTGGTGCAGAAAACCGTTCGTCAAGTCCTGAATTATTTTTCAGCATTAACCTGAAACCGACTCCAGCTCCAGCAGCGAAATAACGCAGAAAACGATGTTCTACTGTCATGGCAGGTTCATATAACACAACAAAACCTTTTTCCGCTTTTACTTTGTTTCCTTCCATATCTCTATATACCAATTGACTATACCCAAATCCCATTTGAACAGGAATTGACATTGCCAGTGCCCTTTTCTGATAGAAAATATAATCGATAAAAGGGGATATGAAACTAAATCTTAACTCTGCATCATAAGAAGGCCCGTTATCAATGGGCTGGTATATTCTATCTTGTCCATTCGCCAGCCAGTTGTATCCCAAGCCGACTGCAATTCTGTTCCCGAAATTAAAGCCTGCTTTAAGTCCGTAAATGCGGACATTACGCCCTGTTACGAAAGAATTCCGGGTATCAATTCTCAATGCAGGCGTAGGTTTCATTCTAAAATAATAACTCAGCGAATCTCCTAAGTTGATCTTTTGAGCCATAAGCAGAGGTGCAGAAACCATAAAGCAAGTATATATTACAGCTTTACAAAGGAAAATCAAGTTTCTGATCATTGCATTTTTTGAATGCGGGGGGTATAAATGAAGAATGTCCGAAACCGAAGTTACGGACATTCTATATGTATAAGATAGAAGAAGATATTAGTGGGGGTGCTCCCCCACTTTGAGCGGGGTGTTTTGCGGCACATAATCTAATTCGTGCTCAGGATTGCTGTAATCATAAGCCCAACGATAAACTTCAGGGATCGCTCCAGGCCAGTTACCATGAATATGCTCAACTGGCGTAGTCCATTCCAACGTATTTGCCAACCATGGATTTTGAACCGCTCTTTGTCCTCTGAAAATGGAAAAGAAGAAATTAAAGAGGAAAAAGATTTGAGCAATAGCACCAATAATTGCAAAAATTGAAATCACTGTGTTCAGCTCGATGGTATCTTCTAGGAATGGGAATTCTGAGTAAGAATAATATCGGCGAGGAGAACCTGCCAATCCAACAAAGTGCATTGGGAAGAAAACACCGTAACCGCATATTATAGTTAACCAGAAGTGAACATAGCCCAATTTAGTGTTAAGCATTTTACCGAACATTTTTGGGAACCAATGGTAAACGCCAGCAAACATTCCGAAAATTGCCGACATACCCATCACAATATGGAAGTGAGCTACGACGAAATAAGTATCGTGCACATTGATGTCAAGTGCAGAGTCGGCAAGAATAATTCCAGTAACACCACCGGTTACGAAAGTAGAAACAAGACCGATAGAGAAAAGCATCCCTGGAGTATATCGGATATTTCCTTTCCACAAAGTGGTTACATAGTTAAAAGCTTTAACTGCGGAAGGAATTGCAATAAGCAAAGTTGTAAACACGAATACCGACCCAAGGAAAGGACTCATTCCAGTAATAAACATGTGGTGACCCCACACTATGAACGAGAGAAATCCAATTGCAAGAATTGAAACCACCATTGCGCGATAACCGAAAATTGGTTTACGTGAATTGGTAGAAATGATTTCAGAACTTATACCTAAAGCAGGAAGAAGCACAATATAAACCTCAGGGTGCCCAAGGAACCAGAATAAGTGCTGGAACAAAACTGGCGATCCACCAGTAACGTCAAGTGCTTCGCTGTTGATGTAGATATCCGACAAATAAAATGCTGTACCCATGCTGCGATCCATAATCAGGAGCACAACTGCGGAAACTAAGACAGGGAAAGAAAGAACACCCAAAATAGCAGTAACCAAAAGTGCCCAAATGGTAAGAGGCAATCTAGTCATGCTCATGCCCTTTGTTCTTAGGTTAACAATCGTTACGATGTAGTTAAGACCTCCTAATAGGGATGACGCAACAAAAAGCACCATTGAAATAAGCCAAAGGGTCATACCCATTCCAGAGCCAGGCATGGCTTGAGGTAGCGCACTAAGCGGGGGATAAACCGTCCAACCACCTGAAGCAGCGCCACCTTCAACAAAGAGCGAAAAAATCATTATAACACTGGAAACAAAGAAAAACCAGTATGATAACATGTTTAGAAAGCCCGAGGCCATGTCTCTTGCGCCAATTTGCAATGGAATAAGTAAATTGGCAAAAGTACCTGAGAGTCCACCTGTGAGTACAAAGAACACCATGATGGTCCCGTGAATTGTTACCAGAGCCAGGTAGGCATTTCGGTCAAGAATTCCTTCCGGAGCCCATTTATCACCTAAGAAGAAAGAAAGCATTTTAAAGCTTTCACCTTCCCAACCTAGTTGTAATCTGAATAATACCGAAAGCATCACAGCAACAATACCCATAAACACCGCAGTGATCAGGAATTGTTTAGAGATCATTTTATGATCCTGTGAGAAGACATACTTACTAATGAAGCTCTCCTCATGATGGTGGTGATGCCCGTGATCTTCGTGATGTTCGTTATGAGCCATCTTGAATTTTGTTTATTTCGTTTACAGCGTAGTGCTTAATTAACTACAGCTGCTGAAGGGTTAGTGTCCATATTTGCATTTTGCGCCGGCAATGGGTCTGCCGGGGCAGGACTTACGGCAGGAGCAAGAGAATCTGATGCGGCAGGTTCAGTTGCAATAAAAGTCTTCTGAGCAGCTAGCCATTTAAGATAATTATCTTCTGATTCAATTACGATCGTCATTTGCATATTAAAGTGGGCAGCGCCGCAAACTTTATTACATAGAAGGATATAATCAAATTCAGGATTATTAAGGATTGTACGCATACTATCAGTAGTGATAGTAGGAGTCATTTTAAAGCGAGTTGGCATTCCTGGCACGGCATTCATTTGTGCCCTGAAATGTGGCATAAAAGCAGAGTGAATCACATCACGAGATCTGAAGATGAATTCAACTTCCTTTCCAACTGGCAAGTGAAATTCTCCTTTGGCAATTCTATCATCTTTACCATCTTCCCAAGCCATTGCATTATCGTCCTTGTATTTTAAGAATTCATTAATTCTATTTTTGTGACGCACCAATCGCTCAATCTTTTCTTCCAGGGCTTCAACCTTAGCATCAGGCATCATGTTTCTTTTGGCCTGAAGTTCTTCTTGAATTGCAGCTATTTCTACTTCAATTTCACCGAGTTTCAGATTAACGGCTTCTTTTGTAATAATACCCAATGGATTATCTGTGCTTATAAGATTGAAATTCGAGTTTCCGAACTTACCATCATCACCTGTATAGCGAACAGTCCAGTCGAATTGCTTGCTGTAAACTTCCACTCTAAGTGCATCTTCACTTGCATCATCTGTAATCTCATTCCAAGTTACCAATCTATAGATAATAATGAAGGCTAAAACAATGGATGGAATAACTGTCCAAACTAATTCCAGACGGTTATCATGAGCGAAGAAAAGCGCTTTTCTATCTTTTCTGTAATAGTACTTGTAGGCGAAATAAAATAAAACGGCATTTACAAAAAAGAATACCGCAATAACGATCACGAGATTAACTGCCATTAAGGTGTCAATTTCTTCACCATGAGCTGATGCTGAAGGTGGCAAATAGTCACCATAACGTATCATTAGGTAAATAAAACTGATGAAGAAGCCAATCATGAAAAGCAACATGAGCAATGCATTCATGCGATTATCAGCGTAGCTGATTTCTTCTTCCCTTTTCTTCCGCAATGTTGCAGTAAGCTCGTGCACCCGTGCTAGTTGCAACACCGCAACTACGCCGAGAACGATTACCAGTAATATGAGCAGCTTAAACATGGGCTCCTGAATTTCTTGTTATTACGATCAATTAAATTTGATGATGCTCACTTTCATTCACAAAAGGATGGTTTACAGGCACTAGTGGAGCTTTTGCGAGCGTTCTGAGCACTGTAAAGATGAATAGTCCAAGGAAACCCAGGAACATGCCAACTTCCATCAATCCGAAATGATTATGATTAAACATTGTTCCTGGAATTATCAGGAGATAAGTGTCCAGAAAATGTCCAAGGAAAATGATTACACCCACTCCTACTAAAAATGTGCTGTTACGTTTTGCATCTCTCGCTATTAGAACATAGAAAGGGAGTGCAAAGTTTACAAAGAACATGGTAAGGAAAGGAATTTGATAATCCGTAAATAAGCGGGTGATGAAATAAGTTGTTTCTTCCGGAATATTCGAATACCAAATGAGCATAAACTGACACACCCACAAATAGCTCCAAAGCATACTAATAGCGAACATCCATTTACCCATGTCATGAATATGAGATTTGTTCACATTTGGAAGATATCCTTTTCCTTTAAGCCAAAGAGTTAATAAGGTTACAAAAATCATTGCGCCAACCCACATACCAGAGAATACATACCAACCAAAAAGAGTACTGAACCAGTGTGTGTCTATAGACATAATCCAGTCCCATGATAGTGTTGATGAAAATACTGCGAAGAAAACCAAGAATAAAGCAGACCGGCGATACATCAAATAGTGAATTTTTGTACCCCCTATGCGATCTTCTTCTAATGATTTTTTACGGAACCAAGCCGAGAACCCGATAAATAATCCTAGATAAACAATTGTTCTTACCCAAAAGAAAACAGGATTTAAATAAGCTTGTTTCTTAGCAATTATCACATCGTACTTAGGCGAGTTTACATCCAGTGTTTCTGAGTCCATCCAATGATAGAGGTGGTTCCAGTGCATTGTTGCGCCAATAAATACTATAACTAATACAACGGCACCAACAGGCAAATAAGAATACATGGCTTCAAAGAGTCTCTTAAACTGCGACGACCAGCCCACTTCAGCTGCGTATTGAAGCGCATAAAAGAATAGTGCTCCCAATGCAATTGCGAAAAAGAAAAATCCGTTTACCAATAAATTAGCCCACCAGCGTTGGTGGTGTTCGCTATGGTCAGTGAGGAAGCCTAGCACCAGGGCAATTACTCCCAGCGCCATCAACACCATTGTAAAGGTCTTCGCTCTGCCAGAAAATGTGAATTCCATCGCGCCTATTTTATTGTTTAGTGGCTGTTATAACGGTATTAGAATCAGCAGCTACAGCAGTTGCAGCGCCATCCCCAAAGCCGGTGATTATGCCATTTTCGTTATACTTTGGCTCGCCTTTCATAAGTGATTTCACATACATGATTACTTGCCAGCGTTCCTCAGCTTTCACTTGTGCTGCATGCGAACCCATAAGATTTTTGCCATACATCAAAGAGTGATACATCTTTCCATAAGGTAGATCTGCACGACTTTGATATGTGGGCACAAGAGGATATTTTCCGCCTGCAGCTTCAGTCATGCTTCCATCACCTGCTCCACCTTCTCCATGACAATGCACACAAAAACGGGTAAATACAGCCTTCCCTTTCTCGAAGTTTTCCTTAGACATCGGAATAAGCATCTGAAGTTCAACTCCCGCCTGCTCATACCCTTCTATTGTGTTGGGATATTTATAAGGCATATTTAGCATGGAACCGGTAGTACCCGTAAATGCTATAGTACCAGCGACCGGTTTACGGGCAGACATGGTGCTGCGCTGTAATTCTGCTTTTTCTTCGCCTATTAGATATGGATCCATTCCATAATCTACATAAGCTTCAATGGCTGGGGAGCGATACATGTCTGGCATATATTCCACTCCGGGACTATTCGGATTATTCAGACAACTGCTGAGAAACAGCGTCGGAATGGCCATACCGAAGAGTATTTGAATGGGCTTAAGTTGCATTGTGCCTGATTCTTTATTATTCGTACACCTTCGTGCTAAGTTCAACGATATCTGTATTTCGTAACATTGACTCCAGCTCTTCCGAACTGTGTCCATAGTTTTGATCAGTAGTAATTTCCATTACAAACATATTATCTGTAGTGCGTGGGTCAGGATTTGTTGCGGGCATACCTGGAAGCGTTTTGTTGCGTAGGAAATAAGTAATCGCCATTCCATGTGCAGCGCATAAGACGCTAAACTCAAATGTTACTGGGATAAAAGCAGGAAGATTTTCAAAAAGAGAAAAACTTGGTTTACCCCCAATATTCATAGGCCAATCCCATATCATGAAATAGGACATGCCTAATAAGGCAAGTGTTGTGCCGGTCATGCCGAACATAAAAGCCGTGATGGCCAAGCGTGTGCGCTTCACTCCAATTACCGGATCCAATCCGTGAATTGGGAAAGGAGAGTACACTTCTTTAACTCTTACGCCTTTGAGCACAACGGCCTCAGCGGCTTTGAGCAATTTTTGCTCATCATCGTACATTGCGTGTAATACCTTTTTTGACATGGGTCAGTATGATTGGGTATTAATGGTCTTCTTTCTTAAAATTATCTCCTGAAGATTTCAGTATTGACTTTAATTCATTTAAAGCTAGCACAGGGAAATAACGGGCAAACAATAAAAACAATGTGAGGAAAATACCGATGGTTCCAAGGAAAATGCCAACATCAATGGGAGTTGCATGAAACCAAGTCCAGCTTGATGGAACGTAGTCTCTGTGAAGCGATGTTACGATGATTACGTAACGTTCAAACCACATTCCTATATTCACAACAATTGAAAGCACGAATGTAGCTCCGAGGCTTCTGCGAATGCGCTTAAACCAGAAAAGCTGAGGGCTGATTACGTTGCAACTCATCATAATCCAGTATGCAACGGCATAAGGACCGCTAAAACGATTGATGAAAGCATAAGATTCATATTCCACCCCGGAATACCATGAAATGAAGAGCTCAGTGAGATAAGCCACTCCAACAATAGAACCCGTCACAATGATTACAATATTCATGTATTCAATATGCTTCATGTGGATATAGCTTTCGAGTTTGAAAGCTTTGCGCATGATTAGCAATAAGGTAAGTACCATTGCAAATCCCGAAAACACCGCTCCTGAAACGAAGTATGGGGGGAAAATGGTGGTGTGCCAACCTGGAATTACCGAAGTGGCAAAGTCCATTGATACTATTGAGTGTACAGAGAATACAAGTGGCGTAGCGATACCGGCAAGAACTAATGATACCTCTTCAAAACGAGTCCAATGCTTAGCGCGACCTGACCACCCAAAACTAAGCAAAGCATAGATTTTTTTTGGCAATGGATTCACCAATCTATCTCTGATGGTAGCGAAGTCAGGAATCAATCCGATATACCAGAAAACCAGTGATACAGAGAAATAAGTTGAAATTGCAAAAACGTCCCAAAGAAGTGGTGAGTTAAAATTCACCCAAAGAGATCCGAATTGATTAGGAAGCGGGAACACCCAATAAGCCACCCAAATTCGTCCCATGTGAATACCTGGGAAAACGGCGGCCATCATCACTGCGAAAATAGTCATCGCTTCGGCCGAACGGTTAATAGCCATTCTCCACTTTTGTCGGAACAATAATAACACGGCTGAGATCAAGGTTCCTGCGTGACCGATACCTACCCACCAAACGAAATTGGTGATATCCCATGCCCAACCAACTGTTTTATTCAATCCCCAAACGCCAATACCCGTGCCTATCAAATACAGAATACAACCTATTCCATACAGGGCAACAATACTTGTAATGGTTATCAGAATATACCAAGTTTTGGGAGCCTTATTTACAATAGGTCTCAGTACATCGTCTGTGATGTCCTTGTAGGTTTTGTTCCCAAGTATTAAGGGTTCCCTGATGGCTGCTTCGCGCTGCATGCTCGTTTACTTTATTCGGTTATGCTTCGTTAGATTCTGTGTTGCGAACCTTTGTCAGGTAGAATACATTCGGTTGAACACCGACATCTTCCAGGGCACGGTAAGCCCGCACGTCTTCTGAACGGCGATAGTTATTGGTCTTTTTATCGTTCAGGTCACCAAAGGTGATTGCATGAGTTGGACATGCTTCAGCACAAGCCGAAATCACTTCCCCATCCATTACCGGACGACTATCTTTCTTAGCACTTAATTTACCCGCTTGGATACGTTGTACACACATACTGCACTTCTCCATAACACCGCGACTACGAACAGTAACGTCAGGATTGAGAACCATACGAGTCAATTCATCCTGCGCAGGATTGGTATTCTTAAATTTCTTGTATGCCTGATAGTTGAACCAGTTGAATCGACGAACTTTAAATGGACAGTTATTTGCACAGTAACGGGTACCGATACAACGGTTATATGCCATTTGGTTAAGCCCTTCATTGCTGTGAGTAGTAGCAGCCACAGGACAAACCGTTTCGCAAGGTGCGTGATTACAGTGCTGACACATCAATGGCATGTGAACCGTTTGAGGATTTTCTTCAGGAATCTCCATTTGGCTGTACATTGAGATAGTACCAACGCTTTCTGCTTCAGCGCGTTCTTTAGTCATTGCTGAAGTGTAGTAGCGGTCGATACGCATCCAGTGCATATCACGAGCACGCCGAACCTCATCTTTACCAACAACAGGAACGTTATTCTCAATATGACAAGCTGTAATACAAGATCCACAGCCTATACAAGAATTCAAATCAATGCTCATGCCCCAACGGTGTCCCACTTCCTCCACAGGATGTGAGTGCCAAAGGTCAAATGAGCTTACTTCTTTTTTATCACGAGCATCAATTTCTCCATCCCCGTTTACATCTTCATGCACTACTAAGCTCGGTACCAGATTGAAACTGGCGGTTCCTTTAGCCGCATCTTTTTCAGCGAGATAATCGGCAAGAACCGTCTCTTTTAACACTCCGGCACGATCCATCACAGTATGATGTATCTGGGTTGAAGCAATTGGATAAGTTCCTTCTGCCATTTGAATATCGGCAGTGTTCCAGTAAATTACAGAACCTTCTTTCAGTCTTGCAAAAGGCATTGCGTTTTTACCAACTGGCACATTCTTTCCATCAGCATCAGTAAGGAAATCGCCACCTTCAGCAGTTTGGAATGCCGCTTTACCAACATTTTCGCCATTAGCTCCACGGCCATATCCCAATGCGATGCCTATAGTACCCTTTTTTTGACCAGGTTGTGCGATAACTGGCAAAAGGAGAGCAATTCCATTAACCGTAACAGTAGCAAGACTTGCTGGCTGTTCCTGGCTAATGTATTTATTAAAACCTCGCTCTTCTGCATCAGAAAGAGCCATGGTAATGTAGTTGTCCCAAGTAATTTTAGAAATTGGGTCAGGCATTTCTTGCAACCAAGGATTATTGGTTTGATTGCCTGATCCGATACCTACTTTTTGGTAGAGTACAACTTCCCATCCAGTTCCGGGCTTCTCGATGCGAGATGCGGCAGATGACGTAGTGTCATTGTACACAAATATTGTTGCATCCGCTGCAGCTGTGCCTGTAGTTCCATTGTGAACTGCCAAGTTCCAGGTATCATCGCCAAACATTCCACTTGGATCATAAACTGCGTTCCAAGTTTTGCGAATGAAAGAGTAGTAATCAGCATTTTCGCCTGACCAAGCAAGGATGGATGCTCCCGCTTGACGAGTGTCAAAAAGAGGGGTGATTACAGGTTGAGCTAAATCAACTCGACCTGAAACAGGACTGAAATCGTTCCAAGACTCTAAATAATGATTATCAGGAGCGATGATAGTACTGATTTTGGCGGTTTCGTCTTCGAAAATTGCAGTTGAAACGCTGGTGCCCACTTTAGCAAGTGCATCGCGGAAAGCCTGCGCGTTGTGCCATCCATAAGCTGGATTAACACCCAACATGATCAGAGTATTCACTTGACCAGCATTCATCTCTTCGATGAGTTTGGCCATTGCTTCGTCGTCTCCTTTAAAGAAGGCAACAGGCATGTTGAGATCTATGGTAGCACCGTAATTACCTAGAAGGTAATTGGTGGCATTTACTAATTCTTGAACAGCAGGATCATTGCTACCTGCAATGAAAAGAGATTTACCCGCGTTCTCAATAAGAGAAGCAGCCGCTGCATTAATCATTTCTGATACTTCCGAAGAAGGGCCATTAACTGAGCTTCCACCTTTAGCCGCTGCAACCGCATTATAAATACCTGCAACAACAGCACCTTCTTCCGAAGCTCTGATAGGTACACGCACATCTGCGTTTGAACCGGCTAATGAGAGTGTTGCCTCAAATTGAAAGTGCTTAGATAGCCAACCATTTTCAGGTTTGCGTGTCATGGCATAATCAGTGGTATAAACAGTACTAAGCAACCAAGACCCCAAGAAATCTGCTGCTACCGAAACGATAGTGCGGGCATCAGCAAACTTGTAGGATGGAATAGCATCACGTCCAAAATTGGCTTTATTGGCTTTGCGAATACCGGAATAC
>JBDNHP010000175.1:0-6118 GCA_041688765.1 Flavobacteriales bacterium | reverse complement strand
TATGCACCCTTGTGAATGCAGATTCATCTTCATCACTTAAGGTTACTCCGGTGCTCCGGTGTGCCTCATCGCAAATAATCAAATCAAATGTTCCTATCCCGGATTCCAATAGCACCGCCTGTGCGTCAGATATAACCTGAATGGATTGATATGTAGAAAAAACAACGTTTAAACCCGGTTTGGTGCTTTGTAGTGCCTTTTTGATTTGATGTACAACATTATCAATATCAGTGGATGCAGGAAAAGCAAGGTCTAAAGTGCTGAACTGCTCAGTATCATCATCAAATGATTTTTTCCGGGTGATCTTAGGATCTGAACAAACGCAAATTGGCTTTATAGGTTCATTTGCATCAGCAGTCCATTCCCGGAGCGTTTGACCTAATAGAGCAATGGAAGGAACAAGGAAAAGAATCAGGCCATTGCCGTTGGTTTCATTTTCGGCAATCCGGAGCGAAGTAAAAGTTTTGCCAGTGCCACATGCCATGATAAGTTTGCCTCTTGCATTGGTTTGGAAATGTAGGTTTGCTTTTTCAAGGGCTTCTAATTGATGAGTTCTTATGTCCTTTTTGCGAATCCTTGTTTCTTCACCATGTATGCCCTGTTCAAGTTTTCCCCAATCAACCGGAGCTTCTTGCAGATTGCTTAAGTTAATTCTTGTTACAGATGGAGTTTGATTTTTTAGTGTTTCGGCTGCATTAGTGCTCCATCGGTTTGTAGTAGATACCCAAATACGATTTATAAAACGGATTTCGTTTCCTGCATCATCCTTAAAGCTTCGCCCGGATGTTGATAGAAAGGTATCTACAGAAGCTTTATCAATTGCAGCACTATCATTGTAGAACTTACATTGAATAGCCCAATATTCGCCTTGATCGGTTAATGCTACTAAATCAATTCCTACATCACTTTTCCCAAATTGTTCGCGAGCAAAGAACTCATTCCACAACCAGACCTTTTTTATAGTGTGGGAATATGTCGGATCACTCAATAAATATGTTTGAATCAGTCGTTCAAATTTATCTCCCTTATCGCGTTCTGAAAACGCATCATTCCTATACTTTTCAATTACACTGCTAAAAGTCATCGTGCTAAAATTTACTTATCCAAAAACAGAAGCCCTAAAGTAGTTTACAAAATAATACAAGGGGATATAAATGTGAAATCGTGATTGACCATTTTTGAGCTGTGAAAAGCACAAAATAGCAGCGGAAATGTAAACTTTATGTAAAACGGAGAAAATAAAAAAGGACTCAATAAATTGAATCCCTTGTAAATACTATGTGATCCCGGCGAGATGCGAACTCACGACCGTCTGCTTAGAAGGCAGATGCTCTATCCAGCTGAGCTACGGGACCATTTTTGGCTGAAAACCGCTGCAAAAGTAGTGCTTTTTAGCATATTTAGCTTGTTTCCGATCCAGAATTATTGTGGTCGAAAGCTGAAAGACTTGTTAACGCTTGGCTACAACCGCATAATATCGCGGTGTGATGTTTCGTAAAATAGTTCTGAAACCCAATTTATAAGAGGGTGAAATCCACTTTTGACGCTCTACCAGTTTCCATCTCGCTTTTTCAAGAAGCATATCAAATTGTCGGTCTTCAAATTCATGGAAATGACGATCCCAAGGATCATTGTCGTTCCAATACGCCCTGGCATACCATAAACGCATAGGTACGGTTGCAACTAACATTTTCGCATCAATGGCATTCAGAACATTAAAAGGAGCTACCAAATGCTCAAGAATTTCGAATGCCGTTACGGCATCCACATCAGAGCGCTTTACCGATGCAAAAACCAAATCCAAATCCTCGCCCCCTGTATTAATAACAGTATAGCCTTGATCCCTCAGATAAGCAGATAGAGGATTGTCGATGCCTAAATCTAAAAGTGTTGCCGGTGCCGGAATGTGTTTCTGAAGAAGAGCAAGGGTTGATTTGTAGCGCTTGTCGAGGATTTTTTGCATGTCATTATTCGGATTCGCTGCGAAGATACTAAATGCAGTTAAACCCGAATCACCAGCAAGGGCATTAGGTGGACTGGACCCGAATCTAAGCAAGCTCCAAAAGAAACAGTCTTCTAATATTGTTCATACCACGTAAATTTATCTTGCACAATATTTTTCATTTCCTTTTTCAAAAACGCTAAAAACGCTGATGAAACAGGAGTATGTTTTTTCCCCTTGAGCCAAACTAATCTCCAAGTTGTTATAATTGGAAGCCCTTTAACGGGTATAATCTGCAAATCCTTGTTGTGCAATTCATTTCTAATTCCAATCAAAGGCATTATCGAATAGCCTAAACCAGCTAATAGAGCCTGTTTTACAGCTTCATTGGAGGAAAGTTCCATCTTTTTCAACACCGATATATTATTACTTGCAATAAAACTTTCCATAGTTTGACGAGTGCCTGAGCCCTTTTCCCTGAATATTAATGGTAGGTTTTCAAATATTTCTTTGGTTTTGAGCCCTTTCTTAAATTTTGAATTTGCATTGCCTACGAGGTATAGTTTATTCTGAAGCAAGTCTAATTTCTCAATGTTAAGTGTAGTGGGCAAAATAGAGACAAGTGCAAAATCAACTTCATTATTTTCAAGGCTCTCTATAACTTTATTTTTGTTGGTTACATCCATTATTAGCTGTATACCCTGATGGTCCTTCATAAAATCAGAAAGAAAATAAGGCATTACATATTTCCCCGTTGAAACCACTGAAATTTTTAACCTTCCGGTCAATTGCCCTTTAAATGCCATCGTTTTGTAATTGATAGCATACACCTGATTAATAATATTTTCTGCTGATTCCGCTATTTCTCTACCAAAGTCAGTGATGTAAATTCTACGCCCAACCACTTCCGTGAGTGGAATATCAAACTGGTCTTGAAAATTTTTAAGTTGTATAGAAACAGCAGGCTGGGTTAGATGCAACTCTTCCGAAGCCTTGGTAACGCTTTGGGTTTGCACAACTTTCAAGAATATCTGAAGTTGATTAAGGGTGTAGTTCATAAAATATATTTATGGATTGTATTACAAAGATAAATAAAAAATTATGAATTAGGATCCCCACTTTTGCAGTGTCAAAATTTAAATCTAATCAACAGATGATGAAAATAACAGTAGCAAAAGGCGATGGAATAGGACCCGAAATTATGGATGCCACTTTGGAAATAATTTTGGCAGCAGGTGCAAAAATTGAAATTGAAGAAATTGAAGTGGGTGAAAAAGTGTACCTGTCGGGCAATACATCAGGTATTGCAGCAGAGTCATGGGAAACAATTAGAAACAACAAAGTCTTTTTGAAAGCGCCAATTACAACTCCTCAAGGAGGTGGTTACAAAAGTTTGAATGTAACTACCCGTAAATTCCTTGGACTATATTCTAATGTTCGACCTTGTATGAGTTTACATCCATTTGTAAAAACAAAGCATCCAATAATGGATTTGGTGATTGTAAGAGAAAATGAAGAGGATTTATATGCGGGAATTGAACATCAACAAACGGATGAAGTAGTGCAATGTTTGAAATTAATAAGCCGCCCAGGTTGCGAAAAAATTGTCCGTTATGCCTTTGAATACGCCAAACAACAAAACCGGAAAAAGGTAACTTGTTTTACCAAGGATAATATTATGAAACAAACGGACGGTTTGTTTCATCAAGTGTTTGATGAAATAGCAAAAGAGTATCCTGAAATAGAAAACGAGCATTGGATAGTTGATATTGGTGCAGCTAAAATGGCTGATACCCCGGAAGCATTTGATGTGATTGTAATGCCCAACTTATATGGGGATGTGCTTTCGGATGTGGCGGCACAGATTACTGGTTCTGTAGGATTAGCAGGCTCTGCAAATATTGGCGAAGAGTGTGCAATGTTTGAAGCCATTCACGGTTCTGCACCACGTAGAGCTGGACAAAATGTAGCCAATCCTTCGGGTTTGTTGCAAGGGGCAGTTATGATGCTAAATCATATTGGACAATCAGATGTTGCCGAAAAGGTGCAAAACGCTTGGCTAAAGACCATTGAAGATGGCATCCATACTTATGACATTTTTAAAGATGGAATAAGTAAACAAAAAGTGGGAACAAAAGAATTTGCAAAGGCTGTAATTGCCAATTTAGGTAATAAACCGGCTACTTTGAAACCAGTATTATATGCCAATAATACT
Source organism: Flavobacteriales bacterium (assembly GCA_041688765.1). Taxonomy (GTDB): domain Bacteria; phylum Bacteroidota; class Bacteroidia; order Flavobacteriales_D; family Sanyastnellaceae; genus JBDNHP01. The sequence continues at coordinate 1,961 of JBDNHP010000175.1, read as the reverse complement.
GCTTTGAATTTGCCTAAATACATACGAAAAGCTCCAGCAAATAAACAACTGGTAGGTGTGGATGTATTTGTGCATTGGAGCGGTAGCAATCCTAACGAACTGGCATTGAAAGTGAAAAGGATTGAAAATAATGGAATTAAACTTACAATGATTACAAATAGAGGGATAAAAGTATGGCCTGATGGTTTTAAAGAAACTTTCTGCACTGACCATTGGAGATGCCGATTCAAACCCAATCAAGGAATGGAAATCACTAAAGCCAATATCATCGAACTTTTAAAAAGTGCTGTGAATGAAAATATTGACTCTATAAAAACAGAAAACCTCTATGAATTTGATGGCAAGGCAGGGTATTCATTGGGACAAGGACAGTAACTTATAATATTAAATATGGTTAATGTAATTATTTATGTAAAAAAGGAATTCCAAGCGGAGAAATTGGTCAAGTTTCTTCTTTCGGAAAAATTAATTGCATCTGCATCAATTGATGAGAACAACACTTCTTACAAAATGGCTGATGGCAATTTTCAAAAGGAAGTATTCAGTGTAATAACAGCAAAGTCTAAAGCACTTTTGCTAAAGAACATTATTAAAGCTGTAGAAGAAAGAATAAACGTTGAAGTATTGATTAATTCAATTCCAATAGTAGGTTCAAATAAATTTTTCGACGATTTAATAATTGAAAACACTCAGCAAATCTAAAAATGCTATGAATATACAACTGATAGAAGGAGAGTTTAAGTCCAATGACGCATTGGACTTAATCACTCAAATGATTCAGATTAAAATAAAGTTTCACGAAAACAAAATCGGTAAAAGTGAAACAGAAGAAGATATTAAGGGCAGAGAGGCTAAGATCAAAAGGCTTCAGAATGATTTGTTTGAATTGAGAAACATGATCAATTCAACGTCCAAAGGAGTGAAATTGAATACAATCATTAACATCGGATAAAAAATGAATAAATCAGCAATAATTGCCTATTCAGCCTTGATGTTGATGGTGCTGTTCTTGGTAATATCATTCGTAACTACTGATATACTTACCAGTAAACTTATGGTTTCATTTGGAATCATTGCTGGGGTTTTTACTACCCGTCAAATTTCTAAATTGAACGAACAATGAAAAATCAACACGCATTTAAATTAATTGATGGTAATTTTTCAATAAAGGAAAGTCGTGAAATTCTGCAGAGTGTATTCTCGAGTAAAATTCAATTTCATAGCATGAAAAATTTCAGTTCTCAAGAACGTTTTGGAGAGGACGATAAAACAGCTATCGAAAGAATTCCTCAACTTAAAAAGAGTATCAATGATATTTTGAAGATAATCGAAGCGGCGGAAAAGAAGGGGGAGTATCTTGAAATAAGGTCAGAGATAGTTATAAGTTTAATTAGGTCTACTGAAAATGTTTAGAGGCAGAACTTTACTTGTTGCCACCAAGCACGAAAAAGAAAAAGTGATTGCCCCTATTTTAGAAAATCAACTGGGTGTTAAATGCATAGTTTCTGAAGGTTTTGATACCGATGAGCTGGGAACATTTACTGGAGAGGTTGAAAGGAAAGATGACCCAATTACAACAGCAAGAACCAAGTGTCTTCGTGCTATGGAAATGGCCAATTGTGATATGGCTGTTGCCAGCGAAGGTTCGTTTGGTGCTCACCCAAGTATCTACTTTGTACCTGCAGATGATGAATTTTTACTTTTTATTGATAAGAAAAATGATTTGGAAATTATTGTGCGTGAATTAAGTACCGAAACCAACTTTAATGCAGTAGAAATAAAATCAGAAAGAGAACTGAGAGAATTTGCTATTGCAGCTCTGTTTCCTTCTCATGGATTGATTCTTAGAAAGAATAGAGAAAATTATACTGAGATTAAAAAGGGCATAATTGACTGGGATATATTGATAGATGCCTATCATCATTTTTGTAATAACGATGGAATGGTATATGTGGAAACTG
>JBDNHP010000174.1:0-2397 GCA_041688765.1 Flavobacteriales bacterium | reverse complement strand
GTTAAGATAGTCCAGGCCCCCGGAAATGGTGAAAGTCCCCTAATGTGGTTATGAACTTCTGCATTCGATTTAGTCCAATCTATTTTGCAATCATCCCTAAAAAGTTTAGAAGCTGATTTTACTTCTTCTCCAGCTTGTAGGCTTCGTTGTTCATGGCTAATGGCCACTCCCTCTCTTATGGCATCAACGGTTTTTAATACCAAATTAGCCCCTAAACTCATTAGTCGATCATGCAATTCACCGGCAGTTTCATTTGTACCGATTTGCAATTCTTGTTGCAAGAGCAATGGACCCGTATCGATTTCATGCCTTAGAAAAAAAGTACTGATTCCTGATTTAGTTTCTCCTTGCATAATAGCTCGATTTATAGGAGCCGCGCCTCTATAATCGGGCAGGAGTGAGGCGTGCAGATTGATAGTTCCGAGCTTTGGTAAATTCCAAATTTGCTCGGGCAACATTCTGAATGCGACAACCACTCCGAGATCGGAATTCAATCCCTTCAATTCGTCATAAAATGCAGCACTTTTTAAATTCTCAGGTTGAAGTAGTTTTAAACCTTTTTGAATCGCATATTCCTTAATGGCTGAGAACGAAATTTTCCTTCCTCTACCTGCCGGTTTATCTGTTGCTGTTACAACTGCGCAAACATCGTATCCTGCATCAACTAGTGCGCTCAAAGAAGGCACTGCAAATTCCGGAGTGCCCATAAAAACGATTTTGTATTCAGATCTTTCCTGCATTACACCTCTTTATATTTCCAGTTGCTTCTCAACAGTACATACAAGGATAATAAGCCGATTATGGAAAAATAAACATAATCATTTGCCCATACTATTGCAATTGTTTGTGGGTAAACAAAAATGCTCAAATAACTGGTAATCATGTATATGATAATCGATGTAAGTTCAATAAAAAAAGCTTGCCTTGTTAATCCACTTCCTTCAACGGTGTAAAGAAAAACGGATGTAAATGAGAATACAACAGTAGCACCTGCCACCATTCTCAAAACTCCGGCAGTAAGATTGATAGTATAAGGATCATCACTAAAAACCGAAGCCAGCAATTCAGGATATATGATCATGCCATGTGCCAATAAAAACACGCCTGACAAGTTTATGATGATCATCTTTTTCATCACTGGAATCAGGTATTGTTGCCTACCTTCTGCAATTAATGCCGAAACATAAGTACGCGTAGTTTGAGCTATTCCAAAAATGGTTATGAACGCTAAAAAATATACTGCGCTAGTAACATGGGAAACCAGTAATTCTTTTGGCCCCATTTTTTCGACCATAAAATAAAATGCAGTCCATGTGGAAACCGCCAAAAACTGCTGTCCAATTAGAGGAAAACTCAGTCGCATAATTTTGGCAGTATCAGCAAAAGGTAAGGACTTCAGTCTATCCCAAATCTTTATATCCCTAAGGTGTTTAGCATAAGTCAAATGCAACAACATCAAAACCAAACCTGCCGTCTCTGCTGCAAAAGAAGCCAAAGCGGCTCCCTGTTCATTCATTGGGTCAAAACCAAATTTTCCAAATATCAGAATGTAGTCTCCAATTAGATTAACTAATCCAACACAAAGTGCAGTGTATAACAAAATAGAAGTTTTGGCTATTCCACTATGAAAGCCCATTAGCGTAAGGGTAAGAGGATAAACGAGAAAACCGAAATTCCGGATGTTCAAAAACTCATTCATCGAGATCAACAAGTTCTGATCTGCAATAATATGTGGAAGTAAGGCTGCTTGCAGAATTTTCATGAATACAAAAAGTGCAATGCCAATTCCTAAGGCAAGCCACATCGAATTAGCTAATGAAGATCCTACTTTTTCATGTTCATTTCCGGCGCTTCTTCGTGCAATTAAAATTTGAACCCCTGATGAAAATCCAACCCCGGCCATTGACAAGCCCAAATAGAGTAATCCGGCATTTCCGGCTGCATTGAGCGCGTTTTCACTCACTCTGCTAAGCATCAGATTATCAGTAAAAACTACAATAAACTGTACAAAGGTACTCAGTGAAATAGGGAGGGCTACTTTTAGGATGCCTCTGTAACTGACATCCATAGCGGTATGATCAGTTGCCATATTGCTTTATAAATGCATTAATAAGATCATTGGAGGAGCGAACGGATTTCATAGCCCATTCCAATAGAAGATCAAAATGTTGCTCAGGGCTTAGTTGCCAAGGATATTTTGATGTTCTGATTCGATTTGTAAGTTCAAACATTGACAAAGCCGCAGCAACTGAAACATTTAAACTTTCAGTAAATCCCTGCATGGGAATATACATTGTGAAATCGGCATTACTTGCTGCGAAATCACTGATTCCTATTTTTTCGGCTCCAAAAAGCAGAGCCAAGGGCTGATCAATTGGAAGTTCTTGCAATGCAATG
>JBDNHP010000173.1:0-5286 GCA_041688765.1 Flavobacteriales bacterium | reverse complement strand
TTGTAGGTAATGGTATTTTTGCAGGTGTATATTATTCCCTTCAGCGATTGCTAAAAACGCGAATGTGGAGTGATTTACTCAGTAAAATCAATTTCTGGGGATGGCAGTTAATCATTCTTTCGGCGGCCATTACTCTTCCTCTCGGAATTACCACAAGTAAAGAGTATGCAGAGCTAGAATGGCCTATTGATATTGCTATTGCATTAATATGGGTTGTTTTTGGTCTTAACATGTTTATGACGATCATCAAAAGACGTGAACGTCATTTGTATGTGGCTATTTGGTTTTACATAGCCACATTTGTAACAGTTGCCATGTTGCATATTGTGAATTCCTTTGAATTACCAGTTAGCTTATTTAAAAGCTATTCTTGGTACGCAGGAGTTCAGGATGCCTTGGTTCAGTGGTGGTACGGACATAATGCTGTGGCATTCTTCCTCACCACACCATACTTGGGATTGATGTATTACTTCGTTCCAAAAGCAGCGAATAGGCCGGTTTACTCTTACCGTCTTTCGATTATTCACTTTTGGGCTTTAATTTTCCTCTATATCTGGGCAGGCCCTCACCATTTGCTTTATACCGCGCTTCCTGATTGGGCTCAATCCCTTGGAACTGTTTTCTCCATTATGCTTATTGCACCATCATGGGGTGGTATGCTCAATGGACTTTTAACATTAAGAGGTGTATGGGACAAAGTACGTGAAAGTGCCGTTTTGAAATTCATGGTTGTGGCTATTACCGCTTATGGTATGTCAACCTTTGAAGGACCGATGCTTTCCATTAAGAGTATTAATGCTATTTCTCACTTCACAGACTGGACCATTGCCCACGTACACGTTGGAGCGCTTGGCTGGAATGGCTTCCTCACTTTTGGTATGTTGTATTTTCTAGTACCTAAAATGTGGAAAACAGAAATATACTCCAATCGTTTGGCCAATATTCACTTCTGGATAGGTACACTTGGAATTTTGCTTTATGCTGTTCCATTATACTGGGCCGGTTGGGCACAAGCTCAAATGTGGAAGGAATTTAAACCAGAAGGGGTTTTGAGTTATCCAAATTTCCTTGAAACTGTTACACAAATTACCCCGATGTACTTGATGCGCGCTATTGGCGGAACGCTTTATTTGACAGGAGTATTTGTGATGGTTTATAATCTTATCAAAACAGCGAAACAAGGCAAATTCATGGCCAATGAAGATGCTGAAGCACCTGCACTTGAAAAAGAAGTGATGGTACATAGCGGGGAGCATTGGCATCGGAAAATTGAACGTCGTCCTATTCAAATGTTAGTATTATCTCTTGTTTTGGTGGCTATTGGAGGTATTATTGAGATTGTTCCAACAATGATCGTCAAAAGTAATATCCCAACGCTCTCTTCTGTTAAACCATACTCTCCTTTAGAATTGGAAGGACGAGATATTTACATTAGAGAAGGATGTAATAATTGTCACAGCCAGATGATTCGTCCGTTCCGTGCAGAAACTGCCCGCTATGGTGAATATTCAAAAGCAGGTGAATTTGTTTATGATCACCCATTCCTTTGGGGCTCTAAACGAACTGGTCCCGACTTAGCTCGTGAAGGTGGTAACAAATTGCGCAAATCCAACAGTTGGCATTATTTCCACATGCTTGATCCTCAAGAAGTTTCTCCTGGATCTATTATGCCGGCCTATCCATGGTTGTTTGAAGATGAGCTTGATGTGAGTTTGATAGAAAAGAAAATTTCGGCTATGCGCACCCTTGGTGTTCCATATCCTGAAGGTTACGAATCTATAGCTCTTGCAGATCTTCAAAAGCAAGCACAGCAAATTACAGATGATTTGGCAGTTGAAAAGTTAGAAGTAGCGCCAAATATAGAGATTGTAGCATTGATAGCTTATTTACAGAAACTAGGCAAAGACATCGAAGCTCAGCCGGAAGTACCAACAAAAACTGCTAACGCTCAATAAAAAAAATAATGCTGAAGTTTATTAAATCTCACATGAGTACTATCGATGGAATTGAAGTATTCCCGATAATATCATTTGTCATATTCTTCGTGTTTTTTTCGGTGCTCAGTATTTATGTATTGAGAATGCGTAAAAAGCATGTGGAAGAATTGAGCCATTTGCCGTTTGAAGATGGAATCGAGGCAGATTCCCTAAATTCAATAGAATCTTAAACCGGAATATCTAAGGTCATGAAGATCAAAATATATCAATTTATGTTGGGAGCAATGATGCTTATGACTGCGGGCAGCGTTGCGGCACAAGCAGCTAATCCAACACCCATGGAGGCAAAATTCGGAGTAAGCGACAGTTCTATCCTCTTCATTTTAATTGGGGTAGCCATAATGCTCACTATTTTGATATTAACCATCACCAGTGCCATTACGAACCTGGCAGAATCCAAAGAATTATGGAAGAATATAAATTTTACTAAAATACCTTTTATTCTTCTATTAGTAGGTCTATTCGATTTTCAAAATGCCTTTGCGAATGCTTATCCAACGGTGGCTAAATCAGCATTTATTCTTGATGCAACGACTTTTTGGATATTGGTATTGGCAGATGTATTCCTCTTTGGAGTAGCGATGTATTTTTTCCTAATGCTAAAACGTCTCATTGCTGCAATAAGAGCTGAGGTAGAAATAGAACCTGCTATGGAGGCGGCAACTCCTTCTTGGTTTGCAAACATCTACAAACGATTAACGGATGCTGTTCCAATTGAGCGTGAAACAGATGTAATGACTGATCACGAATATGACGGAATTCGCGAATTAGATAACAATCTTCCGCCTTGGTGGAAATGGATGTTTTACTTAACTATAGTTTGGAGTTTCGCTTATATGATTTTCTTCCACCTTATGGGTACCGGATGGTCAAGTGCTAAAGAATATGATGATGAAGTGGCTTTTGCTAAACAAGAAGTGGATGCCTATCTCACATCTAAAGCCTTGAATGTGGATGAAAATAGCATAGAATTAATCATGGATCAAGGCAGAATTGATCAGGGTGCGGCGGTTTTTAAAAGAATGAACTGTGCACAGTGTCATGGTCAATTAGGCGAGGGTGGACAAGGTCCGAATTTAACCGACCAATACTGGATTAATGGCGGAAAAATCAATACTATTTTCAGTACCATTAAGTACGGTGTGCCACAAAAGGGAATGATTCCTTGGGGTGATCAGCTCACCGCTATTGAAATGCAAAATGTAGCAACTTACATTGTTTCAATGGCAGGTTCAAATCCTCCAAATGGTAAAGAACCTCAAGGTGATTTGTACACTCCTGAAAACGCTGCCCCTGCTCCTGCCCCTGTTGATAGCACATTAACTGTTCCGGCGGTGCTTGATTCAGTTACAACCGCAATGAGTGATGCAAATCCTCAATAATTATGAGTAATGTCAATCTTTATTGACTGCGCTCCATAGAACTTTACTCTAATAAAGGAGCGATGAAAAGATTTAGATGTCAACGAAAAGAAAAGGTCTCCATTGGGTAGATTTTTTCTTTTTTGTTTTGATACAAAATAGCGTTATGAACACACTGGAAGATCGTATTGAAGAGGCAAAGCGGAAGAAGGAACTCATGAATGAGTCTTTCAGAGACACGCTCAGTACCGTGGATAGCCAAGGGAACAGGGTGTGGGTATTTGCTAAAAAAATCAGCGGTAAATACTTCAAAGCTAGGAGCATTCTCAGTGTATTTTTACTCGCATTTCTATTTGGAGGTCCCTTTATAAAAATTGGTGGAGAGCCGCTTTTGATGATCAATGTAATTGAAAGAAAGTTTGTGCTTTTAGGACAAATTTTTTGGCCTCAGGATTTTCATCTTTTCGTTTTGGCAATGATCAGTTTCATTGTATTCATAATCCTCTTTACGGTTGTATATGGTCGCATCTTCTGCGGATGGGTCTGTCCGCAAACAATATTTATGGAAATGGTTTTCCGAAAGATTGAATATTGGATTGAGGGAGATTGGACCAGTCAGAAAAAATTGAAAACAGATCCATGGACCAATCAGAAGATCATTAAAAAATTTAGTAAACACAGTATTTTCTTCTTCATTTCATTTTTGATTGCTAATACTTTTTTAGCTTATATCATCGGTATTGAAAACCTTTGGGAAATCATAAGTGATAAGCCTGAAAATCATGTAATGGGTTTGCTCTCAATAACCGTTTTTTCAATAGCTTTTTATTTTGTTTTCGCCCGATTAAGAGAACAAGTTTGCACCACTATTTGCCCTTATGGAAGACTTCAGGGAGTTATGCTCGATAAAAACTCCATTGTGGTTGCTTATGATTATGTGCGTGGAGAAGGAAGGGCAAAGTTTAGGAAAGGAGAAGATCGCGCAGAAAGTGGAAAAGGTGATTGCATAGACTGCAAGCAATGTGTGCATGTTTGTCCAACCGGTATTGACATTCGCAATGGAACACAATTGGAATGTGTAAATTGTACCGCGTGTATTGATGCTTGCGACGAAATGATGGATGGAGTGGGATTACCGCAAGGATTGATCCGATATGCCAGTGAAGACATGATTCAAACCGGCAGACCATTTCGTTTTACAAATAGAATTATCGCTTATACTACAGTTCTAGCTCTTTTGGTTGGATTAACTTCCTTCCTCATGGCTTCGAGAACAGAAGTAGAAACCTTGGTTTTACGAACACCCGGAACTACATACAGACTTCAGGAAGATGGAACTTATCAGAATCTTTATAACTTTAAGATTATTAATAAAACCAATCGCGATTTAAATATTCGCTTAGTTAGCCGAAATCCTGAGTTCAAATTGCAACTTATAGGAGAAATGCAAATTGTAAAAGCGCAGTCTGCCAGTGAAGGCGCATTGTTTCTTTTTTATCCGGGAGATAATATCAAACATCTGAAAACGGAAGCAGAAATTGATATTTATGACGGAGATAAATTAATAGAAATTGTTGAAACGAATTTCTTAGGACCTGTCAAAAAATAAAAGATTATGAAATTTAATTGGGGCCATGGTATAGCCATTTTCTTCAGCTTATTTGTATGCGTAATGCTTACAGCACTTGTGATGTCGAAAAAACAAAGTGTTGATCTGGTTACCGAAGATTATTATGCGGAGGAATTGGTTTATCAAGACCGCATCAATCAGACTGAAAATTCCAGGATTGCAGGTTTGGAGGTAAAAACCAAAATGGAGGGAGATTTTTTACTTGTGGAGTTGCCTGAAATTGTAAAAATGAAGCGAGGAGTTTTGGGAAGCATTACCCTTTACAGACCTTCAGGCAGTGAAATGGATGTTTTGCAAG
>JBDNHP010000012.1:0-6931 GCA_041688765.1 Flavobacteriales bacterium | reverse complement strand
CATAGGTTGTTTGGCAGGCAACATCCAAGGAAGCATGCTTACTGGAATAAGAAAAACAGAATACATGAGAATTTGAAAGGCAGATCTTTTGCTTCGACCTTCTTTAAAAGGAAGCATGAAGAATCCCGCTTTGCGATAATCATTGTCTGCCACCCATGCAATGGCCCAAAAATGAGGGAACTGCCACATAAATTGCACGGCAAAGAGCAATCCGGGTTCTAAGCCAAAATGACCACTTCCGGCTACATATCCTAACATTGGAGGAATTGCGCCTGGAAATGCGCCAACAAAAACGGATAGGGAACTGATGGGCTTTAGCGGAGTGTATAGAAACACGTAAGAAAACAGTGCAATCGTTCCCAAAACACCACTTAAAGGATTAAGTACAAACCACAGGATGGCTATTCCTGCTATACCTGCCGTGGTGCCTGCAATTAATGCTTCAATAATTTGCATTCTTCCTTGAGGTAATGGGCGCATTGCAGTGCGGTCCATCATTCTGTCTGTTTCTCTTTCCCAAATTTGATTGAAAGAATTGGAACTCCCGGTAAGTAAAAATCCACCTAAGATGAGCGCACCGAGATCCATCCAAACCACTTGATCTACAGCCATGAAATAGCCAAGCACGGAAGAAACCACCACGAGAAAAGCTAATCGGAGTTTAAAAAGTACTGCGATATCTCTGACTTTAGATTTCAGAGTGTATGGAGATTTAACTATGGTATCGCTTGGTTTCAATGCTTGCAGCTACAGAAAGCGGCACAAAATTACGCATTTTTTAAAGCTACTCAGGAACATAAGCACTTTTATATTCGTTCTAAATAAGGGCTTATGTGATTGATAAACAGTAAAATATAAATGGCTTAGCTCGGATGTGCCAAAAGAGATTGAAATTGTTGATTAAATTTTTTCAACAAAACTTGGCGCCTGGGTGAATTCCGAAAAGCTCAATAATATCGTCTAACCGTATTTTAAGCTGGGATTCGGTAATCAAATATTCTACGCCATCTGTGGCTATCCATGTTTTTACGCGATCTTTCACTTCCGTTTCAATTCCCAAGGCATCACGAAAACGGATAGTACCGGAATGTTGTGTAATGGCAAATCGCTCGATTTGATCCATAAAATCGCAGGAAACGGGATTATAGCGGCGTTTATTCATCAAAAATCGGTTACTCTTGGGCTCATAGAAGTGCGTATGCCTAGTCTGATCCAAAGTTCGGTTTTATCGCTGTAATTAACACTGAGTTCACGGGCTCCAATCATTCCAAACAACTCCATATTATTTTTATTCAGATTGTAAGTTGCCTGAATATTTTGCCACCATAAATGATGTTTGCGTCCCTGAGTGATGTAATTACCGTAATTTCTAAAAGGATTCTCGTAAGATCTAAAAATATTTCCGCCATAATTCTCGCCATCTATATCGCGCCCGTATTCTGCCCATCCTAAGGTGAGGAGGAAGCTCCATCGATCCATTTCATAACGGCTCAAAAAGGTGACTTCTTTGAAGTTAGTTCCTAGCGGATGGGCAAGACTTTGGTTGATGTGACCATAGTTTTGAAGTACGCTGCCGTGGGTATACGTGAAGGGCCGGGTTTTGACGAATTCTCCTTGAAAATGAAGGCCTTCGGTAAAAGTATCGAATGAACGGAAGCCATATTGCAAGGCAAATTTATAAGCCCACCAGCCCAGTTTATTCGTTTGCTGATCCAGTAAAAACTCATCAAGCATAACCCCGGCATAAATATGCTGTTTCTTTCTAAGTTTGACTTTGGTGCTTAGGCCTAACAATACATTGTCTGCAGATCCTTGAGCATATTCAATCGGACGAAAGAAAATTAAAGGGTTGAGGTAATTAAATTCTACCCCACGGTCAGAAAGGCTATCCCGATCCTGCCAAATTACCATTTCGTACAAGCTTATATTCCATTGAGGTATGGGATTAAAACTCAGAGCATGCAATACCATGTGCTTGTGTCTGGCATCTTTGAATTCAGAAATACCCGTAATGTCCGTCATTCGGGTTATTTGCATAATGTACCTGAACTTCCAGATTCTGCTTGTTAGCCTGAAATATGGAAATGGCGCGGCATTGGTGCTAAACAGCACGCTGCGGTACCCATCGCCGAAAAACTGTTTTCCTCTGCCCGCCTCAAAATGAAAATATTTACCGGCCTGATAGCCAAGATAAAATTCGGAGTAATGAGCAGCATATCCATATTCATCTTTTGTTGCAAAGCCAACTCCCGGAATTACTCGCAGTGAGTCTACATATTCTCTAATGTATTCCGATGACCATTCGCGGTGATATCGATAGGTACCGCCAAATTCGAAATTTTTAGCAAAACTGCCGCCTATCTCAATTCCGGGAGAAGCTTGCCAAATACCATTGGAGCCATCGCCACTATTGAATCCACCATCGAATGAGCCTGAAGGACTGATTTTAATTTGTTTGAGATTACTATTAAAAAGACTATCATTTTTTCGCCAATTTGTATCGAGACTTGAAACAAAAGGCTGTTGTGCTCCGTGTAGATCATTAAGGTACGATGCCATTTCTTCTTGTACTTTGCCAAGCGGATCGAGCGCAAATCGGGCTGATGGAGATTGAGCCCAAGCCTGAAATGCAAGTATCGAAAGGAAGAAAAGGCTTAACAGTCTCATTCTAATTCCGGTTTTTTAAGGGGTTTTTTTAACGGAATTATGAAAATCAATTGAATGAGGCCAATTGCTAATAAACCCACCAAAATGAATGATAAATTGGGACTATTCATTGGCACCAGGAAGGTAAATAGAATAATGAGGATGTTGTATCCATAAAGTACCAGAGCAACTTGTTTATGCCCAAGCCCGAATTGCATTAGTCGATGATGAGTATGGTTTTTATCGGCTGTAAAAGGGGATTTTCCTTTCAAGGCGCGATAGAAAAAAACGCGCAATGTATCAACCAATGGAAATGATAGAATGGCCATTGCCAGTACAGGTTTTGATACCCCGCGCATTTGAACAGGCACGGTACTCAAATCGTGTTCAATCATATTAACGGCAAGCACAAAAAGCGTTACACCAATAATAAGCGAACCGGAATCGCCCATGAAGATTTTGGCGGGATTAAAATTGAAGAACAAAAACCCCAACAAGGATCCCGAAAGACCGGCGGCGAGCAGAGCCAATGGTAAATCACCCGTTCGAAAAAACCAAATGCTGAAAGTTGTGCTTGCAATAAATCCAATTCCCGCAGCTAATCCGTCCACACCATCAATCAAATTCATAGCATTTACTATCACGATATAGGTGAAAACGGAGAGAATAATGCTGTAGGTGTAAGGGATGTGATCAATCGTTAACAAACCATGTAAAGAGGTGATTCTAATATCTGCCAAGAACACTAAAATAAAAGCCACCACGAGATGAATCATGAGCTTTTTAGTTGGACTAACTCCAATAATATCATCTTTTACTCCCATAAAGAACAGGATGAACATGCTGGCTACCAGATACTTGAACTCTTCAAGTGCTGAAAAAGTGTCGTAATTAATACCTAATTGAAATTCTCCTTTGGATGGGAACCATAGGGAGTAAGCTATGATGGTTCCGGCAAAAAGCATGATGCCTCCAATAGTAGGTACTGATCTGCTGTGTACTTTGCGCGCCTCGCTTGGTTCGTCTACCAAGTGCTTGAGTTTAGCAACCTTGATGAGTGAAGGCGTCGCGACCATCACCAGTCCGAAGGCGGTGAGGAATCCCAATATTAGGTCAAACATTTCGGTAAGGGTTTAATCAAAAGTATCAAAAATCAAAGTACTCATTAAAAATAGATGTTCGCAAAGAAACGCTCCACCATGCCGTTGCAAGCTTGTAGTCAGCATGTTTGTCATTTCGTATGGTATAGGATGTTTCTAAACGTAAATTGCTCTTGGGGTTAAATAAATAGGCTATGCTAAAATCGGCTTGATTCACCAGATAATCTTTATATTCTGTAACTTCGGACAAATCAGTATCATCAAAGGGTATTAGTAGGTTCACAGGATTCGTTGATCGTTCCTGATTGAAATATCGGAATTCAAAAATGAAGCGTTCAAGTCTGAAGTTCAAATCAGCAATGTATTCTTGTAAGCCGCCCCCTGCTGGGTGACCCAAGGCCTGATTAAAATGAGAGCTATTTTGGAGCGCATAAGGACTTCCATAAACTCCGTTTTCAATTTGATTTACTTCGAGATTTAGATTCAGCCCTTTTAAGCCGAGTCGATAAAATTTTACTCCTGCCTGCCAACCTGTTTTTCCTGCTGATGGATCATCTGCAAAAAACTGTCCATAAGCGTGCATACGATCATTAATTTTCAATCGAAGATTAACTCCTACACTGGCATTTTGAACGCCATTAAAACCTAAAATTCCGGCATTAATTAGCGGGATGGGATTGGCTGCGAGTAGAGGTAAATTCTGAGTTCCGGTGCTGTCCCAACGTTCCCAAATCACCGCATCAAAAACACCAATTTCAACCCATGAAACGGGGCAATAACTCAGATAATGATATCCTAATGCTTTTCGTTTGAACAAACTTTCCGGAACTTCTCCTTTTGGAAGTCTCTCCAAGCTCTGAAGGCCGGCTTGCACCCATGAATACATTAATTTTTCGGAGGAATGCCATAAATTCATTCGCAAATAAGGATAGCTGAATGCTGCATCCGAAAGCAATAATGAACGATAACCGTGACCTATAAAATTTTTACCATTGCCTATTGTAATGTCCATCCATGACGCAGGCTTCCATGAAATCCATGAGTTAGATACCCCATAATCGAAACCTACAACACCGAAAGGCTTTGGTCGGCCATAGCCCGGAACCACGCCAAGACTATCAATAATATTCTTAAGATAATTTGGGAAGTAAGCTTGACTTTCATGAAAACAAGAGAAAAATCGCAGCTTTTCAGTTATGCTTCCCTGAATCATAACTCCGCGGGTATTGCGAAACATATTCACAGTATCGCGGTAGGAGGTAGTGTCCATAAAGTCCCTCATAATGGCGCCATGCCCGAGGGGATCCATATATAATTTCAAATCACCTTCTTCAATGCTGATGAGGTGATCTTTGAGCAGTTTATACTGAGCTAAATAGTAATAGCTGGACGAGTCTATGAAACCAAAATCAGTAACAGGGCTAAAGTGATCCAAATCGTAAGGCCTTATTCCAAAATGTCTGATCGAATCAGGAGATGAATTGGCTCGTTCTGTAAGCAATAAGTTGAAGCGATTCAGGTATTGATAGTTTTCCTGAGCCTGTGCAAAAAAGCCAGACGCAAGAAATGCTAATAAAAGCATTTCAAACTTTCTGAACCTGGACTTTATAGGCTTCATAAATGCTTTTAATTCCTTCTTTTAAATCGATCTCATGTTTCCAGCCTAGCCCATGTATTTTGCTCACATTCATTAATTTACGGGGAGTTCCGTCTGGTTTTTCCTTATTCCACAAAATATCTCCACTAAATCCTGTAACGTCTTTGATGAGTTGGGCTAAGTCTTTGATGCTGAGGTCTTCACCTGTACCAATGTTTACAAAGCCTTTGTCGTTATAATTATTCATTAAAAAAACACATGCTTTGGCCAGGTCATCAACATGCAAAAATTCTCGCATTGGCGAACCTGTTCCCCAAACTTCAACATGCACTGCATTGCTGATTTTAGCTTCGTGAAATTTTCGGAGTAAGGCAGGAAGCACATGGCTGTTTTGCAGGTCATAATTGTCGTTAAGGCCATACAAATTAGTGGGCATTGCTGATATGAAATTGCAGCCATATTGATCTCTATAAGCTTCACAGAGTTTAATTCCGGCAATTTTTGCAATGGCATAAGGCTCATTGGTAGGTTCAAGAATTCCGGTAAGTAACTGCGACTCGTCCATGGGTTGAGGAGCGAATTTTGGATAGATACAGGAAGAGCCCAAAAACAGCAATTTTTGGACCTGGTTTAGATATGAAGCCTGAATGATGTTTGCCTCAATCATCAGATTATCATACAGAAATTCAGCCCTGTATATATTATTGGCCTGAATTCCCCCCACTTTAGCAGCAGCCAGAAAAACGAACTCGGGTTTGTTTTCTGAAAAAAAGTCGTTTACAGCTTGTTGATTTCTGAGATCGAGCTCGGCAGAAGTTTTTAGAATAAGATTGAAAAATCCGGCATTTCGCAGATAGCGCTCAATGGCTGAGCCAACCATGCCGCGGTGACCGGCGATGTATATTCTGCTGTTCTGTTGCATTGCTTTGGAAAGGGCGGCTCAAATATAAGCAATGCCATTGAACTGAGGATTGATGAAATTTAGGTTATAAAAATAGCAGCAACAAGGGATTTTGATTTCCCGTTATGGATTTAAAATAGACTAAAAACTGTTGTTTATATTCAGAAATTATATGCGAATAACGATATGTAGCGTGCCAAAGAAGGCTTAAGAAAATTGAAAGGCTTGATGCCGTTTTTATTCTCCAATTTCAAATTTGGCATAAATGCTGTAACTCATTTTTATTTTTCGGAATGAAGGATTGTAACTTTTTACCCCAAACAATGAGTGAGAGTTGCCCATTGATTGCACTCCAGCAACATTGGCTAACAAGGTCGGTCTGCTTATGTTTTCGTCTGTAATTTGTAAAACTGAACCACATTTTTCACCAATAGCTTCGCATAAATATTCAGCCTTGGTTTTTGCTGCTTTGACTGCATCTATTCGCACTTCTCGGTAAAATTCTTCAATTTTAGAATGCGAAACATGACTAATTTCTGCACGTTGAATGTCGAGTTCATCAAGTAATTCGAATACTATCGCTACTTCATTGGCATTTTTAAGCATTGTGCTTGCAAATTGCGTAAGCTATTTGTTAGTATGTCCATTCTCCGTGGCTTACTGGTAAACGATTTAATTCTTCTTTAT
>JBDNHP010000172.1:0-5094 GCA_041688765.1 Flavobacteriales bacterium | reverse complement strand
GAATATCTCGTTGAACGCTAAAACCTATTACCATGCTAACTTTCAGATCTCTTTTTATCCTTCCGCTTGTCGTTTTACTTCATTCGTGTGGCTCCAATGAAAATAGCTATTCTTCCGATATGGCGCCATCTAATGGTGGTTTTGAGCAATTAGCCGATCCTGTGGCTACAGGTATGGAATCCGAAAAAATGGAATCTAATGTTGCCCCTGATGTAGCCCAATCGGTTGATAGAAAGTTAATTAGACAAGGTGACATCCGTTTTCAATCGGATAATTTGGCAGAAACACATCAGTTTTTAGTGGATAAAACAAAGGAATATGCAGGCTATATTTCGGATGAAACAAGCAGCAGTTCCGGCAATATGTCCAACCAAAGTATGGTTATCAGAGTGCCATCAAATAAGCTTGATCCCTTGGTTTCGGCCATTATGTCTTATGCCGGAGAATTAGATTACAAAAACATAAGAACTGAGGATGTTACAATGCAGTTTATAGACGTAACAGCCCGTTTACAAACAAAAAAGGAATTAGAGACCCAATTCAGAGCGATTCTCATTCAAGCTAAAACAGTAGAAGATATTTTGAATGTTGAACGCGAAATTGCCAATCTGCGCTCTGATATTGAAAGCATGGAAGGACAACTTCGATACATGACTAATCAGATAGACCTTAGCACTTTAAGAATTGAATTCTACACTAAATCTAACTCAGAAGGCAAAGGTTTTATGTCGAGGATCAAGGACGCTTTTAGTGGAGGATGGGATTTAATTCAGACTATAGTTGTGGCATTATTCTACCTCTGGCCCCTAATCCTAGTTTTTGTGCTGCTATTTTTCATTTTCCGCAGAATGAGAAGAAAGAAGAGGGCAGGCATAAAATAATCTCCCTTTGAATTACTGAAATGCTAGGTTGATTTATCCGTTCGATTTTACAAACAGCTTATTTCGTTTAATGATTCCTGCGTAAATTGCGGACAAATCATTGGTATGCGAAGGAAAATTGTAGCAGGGAACTGGAAAATGAATAAAACCTGGCCGGAAGCTTTGAGCTTGGTGGCCTCCATTCACGGCAGGTTGGAGCGCTTACCGGTGGATGTAGAGTTAATAATTGCAGTCCCGTTTACGTATATTAAATCGATTTCTGACATACTGGAGCCCGGCGTAAAATTGGCTGCTCAGGATTGCAGTGCTCATGATTCAGGAGCTTTCACAGGTGAAGTAAGTGCAAGGATGTTGGCTTCCTGTGGAATTAAGTATTGTATAGTAGGTCATTCTGAACGTCGCTCTTTTCATGGCGAAAGTGATGACGTGGTGCTCGCAAAAACGCTTCAACTTCTTCAAAACAAAATCACTCCAATATTTTGCTGCGGAGAGCTACTTGACGACAGGCAAAACGGTATAGAAAAGGAAATTGTGAAACAACAAATTTCTACAATTTCTGCACTCGATTCTGAGACAATTCAGAAGATTGTGATTGCGTACGAGCCAGTGTGGGCAATAGGTACAGGTCTAACGGCAACGGATGAGCAAGCTCAGGATATGCATGCATTCATAAGGTCAGAACTCAAGGCTTTGCCAGGAAGTCCGGGTAATAATATGAGTATTCTTTATGGCGGAAGCTGTAAGCCTGAAAATGCAAAATCACTATTTTCTATGCAGGATATTGATGGAGGACTGATTGGAGGATCGTCATTAAAAGCGGAAGATTTCATTCAAATTGCAGAAGCTTATGGAAACTGACAGTTTTGTAGAAGTGCATTGGCAAGTGGAACCATTGATTCTTGGTAGAGAAATTGCTGTTGCCTTAATGTCCGAATTCGAGTTTGACAGTTTTGTAGATTCTGAGGAGGGTGTGTTGTGTTATATGCGATCTGAAAATTTTGATGAACAAGCTTTACGGGTTATTGAAGCAGAATCACCAGAAGGGATCAATTGGAGTTTTACTTGGAAAGAAATTCCGAATCAAAACTGGAATGCTGAATGGGAAAGCAATTTCGAGCCGGTTGATGTTATTGGTAAATTGCAAATAAGAGCACCATTTCACGCTGTTGATAGCAGTTTTGAACTAGACATTGTAGTTGCACCCAAAATGGCATTCGGAACAGGGCATCATGAAACAACTTGGTTGATTTCCAAAGCTTTGATTGAACATCCACCTATTGGGCTCAAAACACTCGACATGGGTTGCGGAACCGGTGTTTTAGCCATTTTAGCTCGAATGTTGGGCGCTGAAAAAACAATGGCAATCGATATTGATCCATGGTCAGTCGAAAATACGAATGAGAATATGGGATTAAACAACATCGAAGGAATGGAAGTCCGACTTGGCGGAGCAGAAGCAATTGGTGATGATAAGTTCGATTTGATTTTAGCAAATATTAACAGGAATATTTTGTTGCAGGATATGAAGGCTTATGCAGCAGCCATGATGCCTAGTTCTACTATCATATTCAGTGGATTCTTTGTTTCAGATCGTGAGGCCATAGAGCGGGAAGCGAGCACTTGCGGACTGCATTTTGTGTTAGCAGATAACAAAGGCGATTGGGCAATGCTTAAGTTCCAACTGCCCAAGTAATTCCCCTAACTTCTCATTGTTCAAAGTTTTTCCCAAATCGCTTCGGGCATAGAACTTGATTTAGAAAATTTATACAAAGTATTTTTCGCTTTTCTTCGTTGTAGAAGTTATCGAAGATTTACTTGAAATTGTTGCGTTTTATGATTATCGATTTGATTGTATAGTTTGAACTTATTTAGCATTTTTGGAATGAATAAACCAATATACGCTTTGTTGATTTTGTCGGCTCTTTTGCTTGGGATTGTTAATTCATCAGCCCAAATCAAAAACTTTACGCCCGGTGATCCCGATAAATTCATAAAAGAGCTCAGTGAATTTATGAGTGCATCCAAAAAGAAAGAGGGCAAAGATCAAGTTGAAAAAGATTTTGCTCCAGTATTTCTTTCGGATACCTACTCTCCAATGCAGCGAGTTAAGGTAGTTGAACTTGCCAATCTTATGCTCAAAGAAAAATACAGAGCTTATCCTCATTTCGAAGGAATGATTATGGCCTTCACCAACTTTCCAAAATCGGGAAAGAGTGAAGCATTTTTTAACGAATGGAATATTTTCATTTTAAAAGTCATAGACGACAAAAAAGCGGAGAAATACCTGGATGACATTCTACGGGAAAGTGCCTCACTATTCGAGAACAATACTTTTTACAAAAGCTCCGCAGTGGAGTGGAGATCTCAGAGTAACAATTGGGTTTTTAAGTTTGATTCCATTCCGCTCATTGAGTTTCCGGAACTGGATTTATTGTGCCTTGCTAAAGGTGACAGCAGTGTAATCAGAGGAACCAAGGGCGTATTTTTTCCGACACTAGAAAAATGGAAGGGAGAAGGCGGAAGAGTGACTTGGGAAAGGGCCGGATTTGATGCTGCTAAAACATATGCTGAATTTGGAAAGTACGATATCCGCACCAAAGGAAGTTCATTTGTGATTGATTCTGTTGTTTTCTACAATGAGTTTTTTACAGAACCACTTATTGGTACGCTCACCGAAAAAGTTCAGGCAGGAAAAGATGAGGAAACGGCTTCCTACCCTCGATTTGAATCATACAACAAACGACTTCAGATTAAAAACATTTTTAAAAGTGTTGATTACGACGGTGGTTTTACCATGGCAGGAAACAGGCTTGCCGGTTCTGGAACGGAAGAGGAGCCTGCTGTATTAACTTTTTATCATGACAATAAACCATTTTTGGTTTCTAAAAGTTTGGACTTTACTATTCGTCCTGAAAAAATAACGTCTCAACACAGCTCCATTGTATTCTTCATTGAAAAAGACAGTATTTATCATGCTGATGTTGAATTGAAATTTGATGAAACTACCCGTTCACTATCGCTTATGCGATCCGAAGAAGGAGTTTCAAAATCACCATTTTATAATACATATCACAATATAGATATGTACTTCGGTGCGCTTTATTGGAAAATAGACGATCCACTAATGGAGATGGGTTCATTGATGGGAAGTTCTGAAGTGAATGCCACTTTTGAATCCATTGATTATTACAAAAAACAGCGTTATGATGCGATGATTGGCTTCAGTTTCACACATCCATTGGTACAAATACGCGATTTCACCAAGCAACAAGGCTACGAGGCCTTTTTTGCAAAAGAATTGGCCTTTTATTTAAAAATGGGCGAAGAACAAACGCATCTTTTGTTAATTGATCTCAATAACAAAGGTTTTGTGAGTTATGATATTGAAACGCGCTGGTGTGAATTGAAGCCTAAGACTCATAATTATCTCGCAGCCAGTGCTGGGAAACGTGATTATGATGTGTTACAATTTAATTCTGATGAACGAAAAGGAAAAAACGGGCAGCTTAATTTGCTAAACTACAATCTTTTACTTCGTGGAGTTGAAAGAATAAATTTGAGTGATTCTCAAAAAGTAACTATCCTTCCGGCAAATGCTGAAGTAATATTGAAAAAGAATTGCGATTTCCGCTGCGGGGGAAGAATTTATGCAGGTAATTTTGAATTTCTCGGGCAGGAATATTATTTCAATTATGATGAATTTAAAATTGATCTGATCAAAGTGGATTCCTGCCGTATCTATGTTGAAGATAAGGAGGGAAGTACTGATATGAAAGGCAATAAGGATATGGTGATGGTGAAAAATTCTCTAGAAGGAATCACCGGAAATATCAAAATTGATGCACCTACCAATAAATCAGGTGTTCATACAGACGAGTACCCTCAGTATCCTATATTTAATAGTGACAAACCTTCATTTGTATATTACGACAAGCGACAAATTCAAAAAGGAGTTTATAAGAGAGATGATTTTTACTATACAGTTGAGCCCTTCACCATAGACAGTTTGGATAATTTCTCCGAAAAAGATTTGAAGTTTTATGGTACCTTAAAGAGTGCGGGAATATTCCCAGAGATAGAAGAGCCCTTGGTTTTGATGGAGGATTATTCCTTGGGCTTTTTGCGTAAAGAAAGTGGCGGATTGCCTATGTATGGGGGGAAATCAAGATTCAAAAACGATATCACACTTGACTACAATGGACTTCAAGGTAAT
>JBDNHP010000011.1:0-3952 GCA_041688765.1 Flavobacteriales bacterium | reverse complement strand
CAAGCCCATCGAATAGAAATCAAGGGAGAATCAATGCGTAAAAAACAGTAATATTGTCATGTCCATCATGAACAAAATCTAAACCCATCAGGGGGGTCAGTATCACCGGAACAGGGGGTCAGTATCACCGGAATATCCACCATAAGGTTCGGCAATTAAACAATTGGCGGGATCATCGCGGTACTTTTTAACCAAGCATTCTCCCTGTGCCCAGGTAATGAGCGATGTACTAAGACTTAGGGAATCTTGTGTTGCCAATATAGCACTCACACTATCTTGAGCCCTATACTGTTGGAGCAATACTGCCGCATCAGCATCTTGTTTTTGTGGCGAACTACCGCATGAGGTAACGGCTACTATGGCTGTAATCATTATTCCTGTAGCCATTCCCAAATAAAATGAAAGGTTTTTCATTGCTTATAATTTATAAAGGTTTCTAAAGAATTGGGGAGAAGCATTTTGCCCCTTACCATTCTGCAGGCAAGTTGAAAGTTAATTTGATCATTTCCTTGCGTATTTCTACGCAATTTTTAGGGGGTTTATACTTAAGTATTGGATTTAGAAAGGCAAAGGCTTCAAATAGAAAGCTAAGAGCAAAAAACGCTATAAGGGTTTAAATTTCCTATGCGCTTTTGCAATGTTAAAGGGCTTGGCCTCTGCTTTGCCTTCTCTAAATTCCCAATTGTTTGGCCCCTTTTGCTATTCCCAAGCCAATGTTTAAGCTTTAGCGGCAATAAGCTTCTCATATATAGCCATTAACTTTTTGCTTTCTTCTTCCCAACTATAAGGTCCCAAATATGCTGCCTCAAAAGCCCGCTCGGCTTTTTGCAAATACAAAGGATAGTTCTGCAGCACTTCTTTAATTTTAAGGGCTAAATTTTGGGGATTATCGGCCTCAAACACAGCACCAAAATCATTATCGCCCACATAGCGCTTAAGCGGAGCACAAGAACTTACCAGTACCGGCCTTTTAGATAAAAACGACTGAAAAAGCTTGTGGGGAACGGTATTATCAGTATGCCCGTTGGATTTATGAGGAATGATGTTGATTTTTGCTCGGGACATTAAATTATAGTAACAAGAAAAAGGAACTTTTCCGTAGAATTTAATAGAATCCTCCATACCGAGCTTTTGCACTAAATCAACTAAGGATTGATGTGTGTCATGGTTGTTGGGGATACCTGCAATGTTTAGTCTAACGAAGACCCCTTCTTTCTTTAATATATGCATCGCTACTATCACATCATCCAAACCTCTGTGTGGACCATAATTACCTAAATACAATAAAGAATCAGCTACTGGAATATTTCTTAGCTCCGATTGGGCACATTTTAATCCAATAAAACTGCTTGATTCCATATTCGTAATAACTTCAATTTTAGAAAAACTAATTCCCTTAGAAATTAGTTTTTGTTTCATCTCATCTACAACTGCTATTACAACAGTTGCCAATTTACAAACTCGAAGTTCATATTTGTGCCATCTTAAATAATTAAACAATAATTTATTCTTGAATCTAATAATGACATTCCTCTTCTTTGAAAACCAAATAGAAACAGCTTCAGGGTAATTTTCATGCAAATCAACAACTATATTTTTGCAATTGAACAAAATTATTGCAGTTCTGCATAGGGGCAAGTCATGAATATGAATAACACTAAATTTTCTATTAAAACATTTGAATAATTTGGTATAAATTAGACTGATATGCAGCCAAAAAGCTGCATTTAATACATCAACAACTCCCCGAACCAAATTAAATTTAATCCATGGCATTGTAATAACGGAAACATTCTTTGGCGCCGTCCCATTTGTATATCTGCAAATTACAGTAACATTATATTTTTTTGACAAAGCATTTACTTGCTTATCAACTCTAACATCCCCGGGGAAATCTGAGTCTACTATTACTAGAATATTACTTAACACAATCGTGTATTTAGAATATCTACAATTCTCTCAGTGGCAAAGCCATCCCACATCGGGATTTCAGAATGAAATTCTTTTTGCAAATGACACTCGATTTCATTGACAATAAGAGGTTCAAGCCAATGGTCTGATTTTACTAATATATTGGAGCCTTTTGATAGCGTAATAGGTCGTTCTGTATTTTCACGAAAAGTGCAACAAGGAATTCCATAATAGCTTGTTTCTTCCTGTATGCCACCACTATCAGTAAAAACTCCTTTTGATTCCTTTATTAATCTTTGAAAATCGAAATAATTTTGAGGCCCCAATAATTTCACTCTCTTATCATTTGGAAACTTTCCCAATATGGAATTAGCCATTTTGATCGTTCTTGGATGCATTGGGAAAACAATTTGATAAGAACTTGAAAAATAATCTAAAAAATCAAATATCATTTTAAGCTTTTGAACTGAATCAACGTTAGAAGGTCTATGAAATGTGCAAAGAATAAATTCTCCTTTCCTCAAATTATTTGTTTCCAATACTTCGCTTGAATCAATAAAATTAGTGTACTCAACTATAGAATCAATCATTGTATTGCCAACAAAAAACTGATTCTCTCTTGGTAAGTGTGATAGATTTTTGAAACAAGATTCCTCTGTTACAAAATGAAATTCTGCAAGTTCGTCAACCAATATTCTGTTTATTTCTTCAGGCATCGTTCTATCAAAGCTTCTTAAGCCACTTTCAATGTGCGCTATTGAAATATTCTCTTTATAGGCCGCTAATGCCGCAGCCAATGTAGAATCCACATCTCCTGGAACTATTACAAGCCCTAGTTTGTTTTCACAGAATAAACTAGCTAATTCAGAAATTAGATAAGCCAATCTGATGCTTGCAGTTGTATTAATTACAGGTATTATTATGTCCGGAACTAAGTTTAAATCTGTAAAAAAATTGGTAGAAAGATTTGTGTCAGAATGTTGATTTGTATGTATATGAATAACTTCAAACTTTCCACCACTTCGCATTACTTTGATTAGTTTTGCGACTTTCATGTAATTTGGTCTTGCGCCAGTTATAATTGCAATTTTCATTGTATAATATTATCATTAATCTAATAGTTAAGAATACCCTTGTAAAACTCGCACCACTCGCTTCCGTCACCACTTTTTCCACATCTCCTCCTTCCCCTCCGTACAACCATATAGGTCTTTCGCAGGCAAGGTATTCAAATACTTTGCCCGGAATGCGGCCGGGAGCGCTCTCATTGCGGTTTACCAATAATACCAACACGCTCGCTTCTTGCATGTGTTTTAATACCTCTAAATGAGGCAGGTAATCTTGCTGCCATACCCGCTCCCTTCCCATTAAAGCTATGGCCTTGTTCAGTATTTGCTCATCGGTAGGCCCTATTAATTCCAATACGGTTTTATGGCCTAATATAGGATGACTTTGCTCTTCTTGCAAGCGCTGCCAAAATTCAGGATGGTCGCGGTCTGCCCCCAAGGTTCCGTAATGGCCAATAATATAGTAATCGCCCCTGCGCTCATATCGTTTTTCAAAATCTTCATGATCATAGCCATTGGTAATAGTATGCACCGGCTTGCCCCGCAATTTGGCATACTCATTGGCCGCGGTCCAACTTACACATATTACTTCATCGGCCTGCTGTACCACCTTGCGTTCCAAGGCTTCGTGTTTGCGCATACTGGCAAAACTGAGCTTAAAATGTTCTTTATTGTCCATTTTGAGCCACTGATCTCTAAAATCGGCAATCCATCGTATGCCCATACGCTTTTGCAATTCCATACCAATTAGGTGCATGCTATGGGGCGGCCCCGTAGTAATAATGGCATCTACGGGATTATAAAGCAAATAATCTTCTAAAAAAGCTACACTGGGATTAACCCAAGTAATACGAGCATCGGGAATAAAAAAATTGCCCCGCAGCCAGGTAAGAAACTTTTGAACTACTCCTTGATTTTCTTTGTTTTGGATAAGTCCGGCAGATATTTTCCCCTTTTTCTGTCGGCTCAACTTT
>JBDNHP010000171.1:0-4693 GCA_041688765.1 Flavobacteriales bacterium | reverse complement strand
AATTAGGCGTTTTCTACTTCATGATCAATTCAGAGTTTTGATTTGAAATTCTTTTATTTGCCACAAAGCCAAGAAGAAATGGTGTGAGCTAAAGTAGATTCTTTGCCTTTATTTGATGAAATAAATTGTATTCTTTGCGGCTTTTGTTTTTCGCCTTTTGCGAAGCGAGATACTCAATTCCCAATTAATTTCATCAATTTGCCCGCTGCTGCCTGATTCAGTTTTGAATCTAATGATCGTTGTATCCTCTGCCTTTCGCTGCGTGTTAAATGCCAGCTCAAGGAGATGTGTTCCTCTTCCGAAAATTCGAGTTGCATATCTATGATATCAATAGGATAATCAACTGCATTGCGCAAATAAAACAGTAATCGCTCATTGTTCATGTCTTGTGTGCGAGTCACATTTCCATAAACTGAACCCAAAGGGGCGGTGAATCTGCCAATCAGAGAAGGATCAAGCGATTGAACAGGATTTTGACGAGGCGTATCTCTAATCCTTACTAGAACTACACCACTGGTATTTGTTGCAATCCAATTGCGGAATGCGAATAAATATTCTGCCGTAGTTTTGGCACCGAAATTATCACGTAAACCAGCATCTAGCAGCTCAATTGAGGGATCGGTAGGCAAATCTACTGCAGGCATGATATATGGAAACGTTGCATTCATTCGGAGTGCACTAGTAGTTCTTAATTGCTCAGGACTATGATTTTTAAATAATTTACTAAATTCAATATCTTCAACTAAATTTAAGCTTTCGGATTGCATTAATTCCGATCCCCGCATAAATCCCAAAGGCTGAGCAGAAATCAACATTCGTCTTCCATCATTTACAATTGTAGGAGCCATAATCAACAATGGAATGCGAGCACTGAATTCATCATCTTTATAATCCGAAATCCTTTCCCGGAATATATAACCCGTATTCAGATTTAATTCTCTTTCAAAAGCATAACCACGATCTTTGGTGTAAATTTCATCATCTAATCGGAACTTCTGATAGCGGATAAAAACATCATTGGTAGCCGCACTGAATATCATTGGATTCAGTATGTCAGATGAAATATTATCACGATAAATTTCATCGTATAAATATATTGAATCCGGATTCTGAAGTGATATCGAAAATAACTCTCTAAAATATGCCGCGCCAATTATTCCTCCTGAAGAACCTGTAATTAAATGTGTTTGATGCATTATTTTACCATCGGAAATGCTATCCAATTTAGACATGCAAGCCAGGGTCCATAATGCGCTACGTAATCCGCCACCACTCACGTTAAGAACAAGTAGCTTTGGTTTATTCCTATTGCCTTCAACTAGTGAAGTATTGCTTCTTCTCCAATTTTCCAGAATTTCGAGTCCATGCAAAAAATCCTGCTGAATACTCAAGGTGTCAGACATCAATACATTAGGATTGTAAGTCACATTTCCAATGGAATAATTCAATCCATAAGCACGACTTTCTACTTTTAAAGGACCCCAGAATGTAGAAGTATAATTGATAAGAAGTACAATGAAAACTACCAAAGTAGCTGTCCATCCTTTAAACCAGGAGTATAGAGCGCTATAAACCATTACTAGTGTGGTAAGTAATAGAACGCCGCTTGCAGCAGCAGGTATTGCAAAGATTGAATATTCTCCAAAAGATCCAATGATAATGAATGACACAACCGCTACAATTTCAAAAATGCTGGCATTTATATGATGTTGGGCAAATATGCCTTGCAGCATTACTCTGTCGTAGTGATCAATACTTCGAGCTAATCTTGGCTTAAAGAAGGTACTGAGATAAGTTTCTACTTTCCATTCTTCGGCTCCTGCGATTCTTCGAAATGACCAATCTGATATTTTTGAAAGCATTGAGCTCACCATTCCTTTAGCATCCTTGCGCTTGGAAAAGCTCTTCACGGTTCTATTGGTCGTAATAAAATAAAGTGTAGAAATTACTTTAAATAAAAATACTCCGACCATCAAACTGAATAAATTCAAAAATGCAATACTTGGTTCTATCAGTTCTGCATAAACCTGAAAACGAAATGAGAAAATAAGATAAACAATCAGGAATATAGTTGGTAATAAAAGATTGTTGGCGCTGAATTTTGAAAATGGTCTTTCCATTGTTGCAATAAACGGAAAGAGGTACCCAAACATCACATAAGTGTACAAATGAAAAGCCAGGAAAAATCCTCCAAATGAGAATCCCAAAATAGCAAAAGCTAACCAGTTTTGTTCGCCCTGATACTCCGGGGCAAGGAAGAGATAGCCCACTCCGTAGCGAGAA
Organism: Flavobacteriales bacterium; assembly: GCA_041688765.1. Taxonomy (GTDB): domain Bacteria; phylum Bacteroidota; class Bacteroidia; order Flavobacteriales_D; family Sanyastnellaceae; genus JBDNHP01. The sequence continues at coordinate 2,410 of JBDNHP010000171.1, read as the reverse complement.
GCGAAAACGTTAGCTACAATTCCAAAAAGAATTACCCATAAAAAAAGGAGGAAGTGATTTTTCTTGAAATGTAGCAATAGCAACAGAACCGGAAAGAAATGCCGGATAAAATGCCAGAACTTTTGCGGTTTGCTTTTGACTATTTCCTTAGTTTCTTCTTCCATTGCTCTTTCAATGATACGAGGAAGAAGACTATTTATGTTGCACTTCCTACATTTTTTTGAACTAGGATATGATCATAACGCATGTTTAACAAACATCTTTACTAGCTAATCTTCAGATCTACCAGGTTTCTAACTTCCGATTCAATGCTTTGTGCTTGAGCTGAGAGCATTTCGCATTTCTCCAATACTTCTTTCACCCATATTTTATCATCGTATCCTCCGGTGTTGATCTTCACATTCATAATCGCTCCTAGTACGGCCGTTCTTGCGCACATCGCCCCAACGCCGGCATCGGTTATGGAATTTGGATTTCCTGATTCAGCCATTGCTTTCATGATTTCCATGCTTTGCAAACACAAGCCCGCTACTTTTAATGGTATTTCAATGGCGTATTTGGTGGCTTTTTGAATGGCCGATTTTCTTGTTGCTTTTTCCTTTGGACTATCTTTGGGAAGTCCAAATGCATCCATAATGGCGTTGAAAGAGGCAGTATCTTCATCAACCAAATGAAGCAATTCCTGTTGATATTGCATCCCTTTTACTGCCCAATCCGAGAACTCTTTCCAGCGATGATCCCAACCTCGCTTATGGGCGCTGAGATTGGCAACCATCGTACCGAGTGACACACCCATTACGCCGCAATAGGCCGATATTGATCCACCACCGGGAGCAGGCGATTCCGAAGCCGTTTCATCCGCAAATTGAACGAGATTCATATCGATCAAGCGTTTCTTCCCTTTTTCATAATTGGCCAAAACGAATTCAATCACTTTTTCTTCCGGTTTGAAAGGTGCAAGATCATTCAAGCCTAATGATTTGATGGCAATTTTGATTTTTTCTGTTTCGGAAATTCCAATGGAGCGTTCCTGCTTTTCGAGGTAATAGTCGGCAGCATCAATCAACACTTTTTTTGGAATGAGTCCAACCACTTCTGATCCCGTTACGCGAATTCCTCGTTCAGCGGCCTTTGCACAAGCTTCGTCAAAAGCAATATGCACGGGAGTAATATTGATATTCGTGAGATTAAGCGATAACTGTGCAATGCCATATTCTTCAATATACCAACCAATTCCTTTCACTGATTTTAGTGTTCCAGGAATTCGTTTTGGCTCTCCGTTCTCGTCCAAAATCTGTTTTCCGGTAATCGGATCACCATCACGCAACACTCGTCCTGCCTCGCGAATATCGAATGCGATGGCATTAGCTCTTCGGGTTGAAGTAGAGTTCAAATTCACATTATAAGCCACGAGAAAATCTCTTGCTCCAATGGCGGTGGCTCCTGTTAATTTAGCATTACCTTCAAATGAAGTTGGTCCAAAATCGGGTTCCCAGCCTTTCTGTGCTAGTTTATCGAGCCCTTCATATTCTCCTTGTCTGCAATAAGCCAGATTTTTTCGTTCTGGCTTAGTGGCTGCGGATTCGTAAAAATATCCAGGGATGCCTAATTCACGCCCTACACGTTCGCCCAATTTGTGAGCAAATTTTGCCGTTTCTTCCATGCTTATACCGGAAATAGGCACTAGCGGACATACATCCGTTGCGCCCATTCTTGGGTGTTCGCCTTTGTGTTGGCGCATATCGATCAATTCAGCGGCTTTTTTGATGAGTCGGAAAGCGGCTTCAATTACGGGTTCCGGCTCACCCACGAAGGTAATCACTGTGCGATTGGTTGTTTTTCCTGGATCTACATCGAGAAGTCGAACACCTTCTACAGTTTCAATAACATCGGTAATAGCCTTGATTTTAGCGGCATCTCGGCCTTCAGATATATTGGGAACACATTCTATGAGTTGAGACATGGGAGGGAATTTGTTGCGAAAATAGGCAGCCCTCCACAGCTATCAAAATTTATTCTTCTATTCGTATGAGCAAGTTACAAGTTCGCAAATAGATTTTGATTTATTGTAATCGTAAAATACAGTAAAGTGCTCACCCTTGCTATTCACAATGGGAATTACAATTCTGAATCTTTGATTGATTACTCTAGAAACGGTACCACTTCTGATGGCGGATTCAAGATCTGAAGGAGTATTTATTCCAGCTTCCGGTCCTCTATTTCTGATTCTTTCATAGAAATGGAATCCTTTATCTATCCAATGTTTGGAAAGCATTTTGTTCCATTTGTTATTGCTCACTTTTGACCAGAGTTCATCTGTTTTGCCACTTAGAACAAATGGGTAAGGTAGATTCATAATAAACACGACTGGTACTTCTTGCATACCGGTATTGAGAAGATCTTTAATTTT
>JBDNHP010000170.1:0-4980 GCA_041688765.1 Flavobacteriales bacterium | reverse complement strand
GAATTAATATTACCTCCAGTTGCAGAATGAACTGTGACATTAGATTGATTTTTTACCGTCACATTAAGATCGACTCCGGTTTGTAAATTGCCACCTACATTTAAAAAGTCAGTAGAAAATTTAAATGGTCTTATGAATGCGGTAGGATAGGCGTCATACTCCATATTTTCGAGCCCGGTTGCACCAGGTCCGAAAAGTTCAAAATCGGTATATGCACTTGAGGTTACTACGAGGTCATTATCATTCGGGGAGTACAGTACTATGTCATCAATGCACCACCAGTAATACAAGCCCTGAAATTTGAATCTGATTTTTACATTTTGCTGATTCGCTACCCAAGCAGAAATATTAACTGTGACCCATGCAACATTGGGAGAGAAGGGGCCGAGATTAGTGTGAACCGTTGTATATGGTCCGTCATTGACTGAAACTTCTACTTTGGTACTAGTTTGAAAATGCTTGAACTGTTGCTGGAAAGTTAGCACAACATCTGATTGTCCACTTAAGTCAATATAACCGGTTGTGAGCGATGCAGTATGTGGGCCTGGATCTTGTCCTGTGCCTAAACCAGGTCCACATGGACCAACATTATCATCCCAGTAATTGGAGTCAAAAATCACAAATCCATTATTGAGTGATTGCGATGCAGGAGGCAATGAGCCGGCTCCACATGAGCCTCTGCCGCAAACGGTATTATCAGGCTCAGTTTGTGGTCCGCGGTATTCCCATTGCGCTATTCCATTGAGACTTTCGCTAGTCCAATCCACAGGAATTCCATCAACAAAATCCCAATAAGCGATTTCATCTCCGAAGACTTGTGCATAGGCTTTGTTCCCAATAAAGAAGGCTAGGAACAAAAATAGGGTGGTATTTTTGGCCATTTTGGTTATTTGCTTTGCTAAGGACTTCGAAGGTAGTAAATCCTTTGAAAATGCAATAACAGAATTATAGAGAGCAGAGCGATTTTTTTGAATTTAGACTTGTGTAGGATTTAGAAATGACAAGAATGCCCCAAGCCTTCTAGGGATTTCCCATTTTTACAACTGCGGCAGATGCCCTCAATAACTTTATGGAGGTGGCCCAATTCTGCACTCTATATAAAAAAAGGCTGTCCCTTTCGAAACAGCCTTCTTGACTTTATAAGAGATTAAAATTATTTATTCTCTTCGAATTTTCTCATCTCTTCTTCAAATACATCTTTGAATTTCTCATAGTTGTAATCCGCTTTGATGCGCTCATCTTTAGAGAGAGTTTCGTTGTATTTGTTGAGGAGTTCGCCACCAGAAAGCTCAATTGCAAGGTATGCGATGTAACGGCCATCATCAGATTTCTGAGTGAGTTTATCACATATTTTGATAGCTCCGGTTAGTTCCTGATCAACAAGGGTGCGGCCCAATTGCTGAAAGGTCTCAGTAGCTTCTTCTTTATTATTAAACTCAGTGGAGTTAACATAATTATCAGCTACTACTTTAATAGTAGCGTTGATAGAACGAGCCAATTCTGCTTCAGCGTTTGCTCTTGCTTTCTTCTTTGCAGCTTCGCGGTCCATTGACTCACCAGTTGCAGAAGAGCGAAAGGTTTTATTGTCTGAGAAATATTGTGCTCCTGAGCAGTACTCTATGATCTCAATCTCGCCCGTAGGCTTTGGAGTCTCTTGAGTTTTTTTGTTCTTTTTACACCCAGTAGTTCCGATGGTTAAGGCAATTGCCACCAACATTAATCCGAGGGTTCCGGTGCTTAGCATCCTTTTCATGATCTTGTTTTTTGCGAGTTTCGTATTGTATTTGTTCGTTTTCAGAAATCGTGCCAAAGATTAAAGTAATTGCTCTATCAAAGCCTTGCTTACTTCTTCTTTGATTTTTTCAACTCCTTTCTTATAAGCTTCGGCACTTGCACTATCGAAATTCAATTGCAAACCTTTTAATTGATTATAAGAACGTCGAAAAACTTCTTCATTATTGCGGGCATCCTTTACTGATATATTCATGTCCAAAAATGCTACATGAAATCCTTGTGAAGTTCCTCCCTGGGTGGTATTTGATTCAATTGCAATGATGTAATCAGCTTCGTTTTTAGTGCCAGCAACTCGGAATCCATTTGTGCTTAGAGAGCTGCTAAGTGCATCAGCCAGCACCTTGCCTGTGGCGTTATTATTGAAAACTAATTCTCGCGAATCTACCATCATTTTGGGCAATTCAATTATTACCGGAAATTCTCTGCTCGCTGAACGGAGACTTTCAATGATTGGCAACACTATTTTTTTATCGAGATCGGCAGATACCAATTCCTCCACCGGAACACTCACTTTCAATCTAACTTCTCGAGATTTCAAACTGATTTCCGATACTGGAATTAGAACAGAACCATTAACATCAGTTATTATGGATTTAGTTCTAAAAAATTTGTCTTTGTCATAATGGTACTGCAATGGAACACCCGCCAAGGCCTTTCCATTCATTTCTAAATAAACCGGAAATTGATTTATAAAGCCATTGCTTTTATTTAAGATGACTTGGTCGCTTTCAGTTCTCAGGTTTGCCGATCTGCACAAGGCTTTGAGTTTAGAATAAGCTTCAATGTCCAGCAGAATATTTCCGCTTTCACTCAGGTATTCGTTTTTCTCACCCCAATAAGCTTCTAGGCTCACGAGCGAGCGCAAATACATATCAAATGCTTCTGGAAAATTGCTGCTATTTTGAGCAATTTCTGCTTTGTTGTATAAATCAGACGCAAGATTAAGTGCATTGTTTTTCTTCTCTTGTTTGATTCTCGCATGCTCCGCTTTAGAAAGTCTGTAATACACCCAATAATTTTGAGCATCTTGCCAAGAATCGATCATTTCATAAGACTCTATTTCTTCAAGAACGGTTGTTCTGATGGCTGACCTGAACTCTTCATTGAATTGATAATTCTGTTCAAGGGTATTAAGAAATGTTTCTCCTTGAACAACAACCCTAATTTCGGAGCTTAAGTCTGCTAATGCATTTTTCTTCGCTACCTGCTGAAAATCAATTGGTTCTCGGGTTTTAGACGAAGAGCCCACACCAATGTAAAAGGCACCTGAACTTGGTCTTTCTGTTATCCATGCAGGTTTTGGTTTTGGCAGAGGAACAGTATCATCCGCAGCCAAATCCTTTTTGCTCTTGCAAGAAGATAATGCCAAAAGGCCTAATATGTATATCGCAGCTAACCGCATTAGCGGATTTTTTGAATCAGAATGTTTTTGATTTCTGAAGTCATAGTTTTACCTACATCATTCATAAGATCATTGGAAAGTTCATTTGAACTGCGCAATTCTCTTCTTCCTGAGAATAATTCAGAAAGATTTTGTTTATCAGCTCTGCTCACATTTGGAGTGCCATTATTTTCAGGAAAAATATTATTCGCATTTCCATCGTAAGAGGCGTAATTGATTTCATCCTTCATTTCGCGCTCAACGATTTTGGTAAGTAATACTTCTCCTGTTTCCAATGAAATCATTTTAAACTGAAAAGATACACTTACGGCAGTATTATTGATGTATTGCTTGTAATTCACCTTTTTAAACTGAGTATCGTAATAGTACTTTTGGTTTACTTCATCATACTTTTTTACCTGATAGCTTTCATAGCCGGGTACAGTAGCACTGCGTAATTTTCCAGAGCTGGTATTATACCCGAGAATTGTGCCGGTTATAATAGCTTTTGCCCCCATTATTTCGCCCACTTTGGCTGCTGTTTGTTCGTCAATTACACCAGTTAAGCCCAACCGCTGCTCATCCAAAATGGTTTGCATGTGATCCCTATCAACGACTTTCAAAAATGGATCGTTGATTCCTGCAAGTGCTTCTAATGCATAAGCACTCAAACGAGCATCAAGACCAGCGGTGTTTGTAGTATTAGTGAAAGGCATCACAGCAACGGTAAATTGTCCCTTACTAAGTGCTTCAGACTTAAGGGATTTAGCATCTTTATAATCGGCTTTGCGCTGAATTACCTGATCAAAATTTTGCAAAGCTTCACGGTAATTCCCTAGATCATAAGCTTGCATACCATGTCGGTAGAGAGGCTCCAGATAGGCAACATCTTTAAGTTCGCCGGTATTCTTAAAGTTGGGATCTAGGCTAGAAATCTCAGAAAACAATTTCTCTGCTTCTATGTATCTTTCAGCCTCCATTAGCTCGGATCCTTTGTCATATAACTCGTCCAAATAGCTCACTTTTTCTTCGTCAAAGTCACTTTTGAAGAATTCAGCTATGTTAAGTTGTACCCCCACTCCTTGAATTTTCTTGAGATAGTTTTCCGCTTCAAGATAAAAGTACACGGCATCTTTGTGATTGCCGGACATTCTAGCTTGGCTAAATTTATTAAGTTTTTCGCCCATCACTGCTTGACCGGTTTTTTTCATCCCGATTTGAGCATCTACATTGCTGTTCTTTTTACGGAGAGCAGTGTAATACATGTTTGAAGCTTCCTGGGACATTCCTGCTTCCTCGAGCTTCTGGCCTTTCTTGGTCAGAGCTTTAGAACCTGAACAAGCGACGAGAAGCACGAGAAGCGGGTAAATCGCCCAGGTTTTGTATGACCGGAGCAGCAGAGTCATGGCGTTTTATTTAGATTCTAAATATTCATTCAATTCATCGATGCTTGATTCAAAACCAAAAGCATCATTCACTTTATAATAGTTGCCCTGATCAAAAGTAAAATCATGCGCAAACTTCGCATATTCTAATTTATCTCCTTCAAAATCAAGAGCATTCATAATTTCTTTTACTTGACTGGCCGTTACACAACGACCTTTAGTAATCTGCTTAGCAAGAGTCATTTTGCTGTCAGAAAATGATTTTCCGCGGATTGATTCAAGCGCTTCAGAAAACTCATTGCTTTCCATAGGCCAATCACATCCTACTGGGCCATTATAACCGGGCATGGAGTATCGTACTGGCTTGGCAACTGGAGCAACTTCGGGTTCCACAACATCCACTTGTGTTTTAGTATTGCT
>JBDNHP010000169.1:0-4394 GCA_041688765.1 Flavobacteriales bacterium | reverse complement strand
TTGAGATCTGTCTTTTGTACTTCAATAATTTTGCATCTTTTGACTTCAGCAGAAGGTTCAATTGTCAATAATAATAATTCGTCTTCTTCTTCAGTTTTAATCTGGATTCGTACGCTCACATTGAGGTGGGTCTTTTTATCAGCTTTGTCCTTCTCGCCAGAACAAAAGCTGAAATTCTCTTTTAGTACATACTTTTTATTTTGCAAGAGGTCATCAAAATACTCATAGTTCATTGCCTGTTGAACTTTCCTTTTGAAAAACCAGCCAGTTTCCTGATGAATCTTGTGTTGTCGACTTATTTCGCATGTGGATAGTCCTTTTTTTAAGGTGCTGATTTGATATACAATCATGAAAGCGTTGCATATAGGAAATTTGAGCTTGTGGAATAATGTGTGAGCTATACATGACTCATCATATCGACAGTTTTGGCATCTTCTATAAAACCATTTACGGCCTTTTACTGATATTTTATGAGAACATCTTCGGCATTCGAAGCCGTTAGCCCATTTGAGCTGACACATATAGTTAAGGCATTCTTCTTCTGTTGCAAATGTGCTTGCAAATTCCAACGAGTAAGCGGTAGATTTCATGGCGATTTAGTTTTTCAGAACAAAGAAAAACAGATGCCTCGATAGAAAAAAGTGAATGGCGAAGTAAACCGTTAATTATCAAAAAAATGCTCCACGGATCACGCGTTCACCTTTCTAAATATCTTGTAATGACCTTTAAATCAAAAAGTTAATTTGATCCATCATCCCTTAATTCCCGCACATCCGTTCTTAAACGCTTCCACGCCAACTCAAACATCATAACTCACTTTAAGCACTGATGACGTCGGATGCGACTGACATGTCAAAATGTATCCCCCTTTAATCTCTGAATCAGTAAGTGCAAAATTGCTGTCCATTTTTACCGAACCTTCTAGAATCCGGGCCCGACAAGTAGTACAAACTCCACCTTTACATGAATACGGAGCATCGGCGCCTTGATCAAGTACTGCATCTAAAACGCTGATTCCTTTATTGTTCAGATTGAAATTATAAGTTCTGTCATCAAGAATAACCTCCAATTTCGCTTCTCCAGTGAAGTCACTTTCCGATGTTACTACAACTGCAATTTTCTCTTCATTTTTCTTTTCAGTTGGAGGTGCAAAATATTCAAAATGAATCAGTTCAGGGCTTATATTATTGTCTTTCAAGGCTTCTGATACTGATTGAATCATTTCAGCCGGACCACAAATGAAATACTCCTTTGAAAAATCATCTTTGCAGTAATTGTTAATTAGTTCTAGTGTTTTTCCAAAGTTGATCCTTCCGGCAAATAGTGGACTTGAAGATTCATTGTTGGAATAAATCGAGTAGAGTTTAAATTGATCATTTTGAGCTAAATTATTCAGTTCATTTCTAAAAATAGTCCCGGAACTTGAACGATTTCCGTAAAAAAGGGTGACCATAGAATTTGCTTCTTCTTTGAGTACGGTTTTGATAAGAGATATGATTGGAGTGATTCCGCTTCCTGCAGCAAAAAAAACGTAATGTTTGCGATTCTGTGAATTGAAAGGGACAAAAAACTTACCCATTGGAATCATACTCATTAATTTATCGCCTGATTTAAGATTACGATTCAAGTAACTTGACATCCTTCCATTTTCCACTTCTTTAACTGCCACTTGCAATTTGTTTTCATGTGGTGCGCTGCAAATGGAATAGCTACGGTGCAAATCTTCTCCATTTATATTCAGAGAAAAAGTTAAGTATTGTCCCGATTTATAATTGAATTCTGAAGAATTATTGGGAGTTTCGAGTTCGATCACCACACTTTCTGGTGTTTCGCGCTGTATGTTTCGAACAGTAAGAGGATGGAAATGACTCATGAAAAAGATATGTGTAATTGTTGTTATTTTTTCAATCCAAGAGAATCTTCGAAGTAGGAGTACCATTGTGGATCGTCCCAGTTGGAGGCACCTCGAATGGCATGCAATTGTTTTCCTTCCGCATTGAGGAAAAAAGTTTGAGGAATTGAAAAAATGCCTTCAGATCTAAGATTTCCTTCCAGTTTGAAAAGAGGAGTGAGCCCTGGCAACCATTCTGAGGCCCTTTCAATTTCAGTCCAAGAATCATCTGTAAGACAAATTACTTCAAGTCCTAATGCCCTGAATTCATCGATTTTGGAAGTGAGATGTGGTAATTCTTTCATGCATGGACCGCACCAGGTAGCATAAAAATGGACTAATAGCGGTTTGCCTTTATAGTCATTTAGATCTTTCCATTCCCCCTGAGAGACTTCGAATCGAATCACTTGCGCATCAAGTTCAGGAATAAAAATGTAACGTTTGCATATATACCAAATGGATATAGCTAGAATTGCAATGCTAATGTACGTCCAGGGTTTTTTAAGTAATGAAAGCATAGTTTCAATCTATAGAAATGGAGCCAAACCGTTCCTGAAATTCGGTCATATATAGCTTTTCGTACGAATCAGGAATTTCGAACAAGTGACTAGCAAGAGATTCGTTCTGAATTGAAGTCGCAACGTAGTGCATAGTGATATCTCCGATCGTGTATTCAATTTCCAGAGGCATTCCCGGTAGCAATTCATACTCACCTTGCCAAACTGGAAGATCAGCGGTGTAATATGCTGAAATAGTGATGGAATTATTCTTCAATGTCGCTTTTCGGCATTTGTAACCGGCGATTTCTTTTTTGCCTTTTTCGAGCTTCAAGTCCAAATTTTCTCGAATCGAAGATTGATCGGCATCGCTCGCTTGATCACAAATAGCCAATCGTTGCCCAAGTAAATCAATGAGCATGCACGTTTCATCCGTTTTATCGTTGTATAATCTGATTTTAGCCACCCCTTGAAAGCTCTCTTCCGTTCTGCTGAGACCATTTTGGAAATAAACGATAAACTCCAGTTTTGCAGATTCAGCATTGAGGAGATGCAGGGAATCTTTGATGGTACAATTGTAAACAACAGTTCCTTCGAATTCCTTTTGAGCCTTTAGCGTTAATGTTAAGCTCAAAGTTAGTAGGAGTGCGGCGATTTTCATTCTTGCAGGATTAAAATTCGATGAGTTCACGCAAAGCGTATGCTACCTTCTCAGCGTTTGGAATCAAACTTTCTTCCAATACTGAATTGAGCGGGATAGCAGGGGTTTCGACAGAACCGATCACTGTGACTGGAGCGTCGAGATATTTAAAACACAATTGACTAATTCTGCCGGCAAGTGCTTGAGCAAATCCGTTGTTTACGGGTTCTTCGGTAACAATTAAACATCTACCACATTTTTTCACAGCATTAAAAATACCCTCTTCATCAAGAGGAACAAGTGTTCTAAGGTCAATGATTTCTACCTGATTTTCAAATGATGAAGATGCCGAAAGTGCCCAATATACGCCCATTCCGTAGGTAATTACAGCAACAGAATTAGTTTTGTTACTCGCAGATTTTACAATTCTACATTTACCAAATGGTACAATATAGTCTTCCGAAGGTTCAATGGTTTTGGCATTTTCTGTGCCTTTTATTTTGGACCAATACAGACCTTTATGTTCCAGCATAACCACAGGATTTGGATCATAATAGGCAGCTTTCATCAAACCTTTGAGGTCAGCGCCTGTACATGGATAAGCGACTTTAATACCCCTGATGTTACAAAGCACTGATTCAACACTAGAGCTATGATACGGTCCACCGCTGCCGTACGCTCCAATTGGCACTCGAATAATAGCCGTTGCAGGCCATTTCCCATTGCTTAAATAATAGCTGCGACTTAATTCAGTAAACAATTGATTTAGTCCAGGCCAAATATAATCGGCAAATTGTACTTCCACAATGGGTCGAAGTCCAGTTGCAGCCATACCAACCGTGCTGCCAATGATAAATGCTTCTTGGATAGGAGTATTGAAAACGCGATGATCCCCAAATCGTTGAGCTAGAGTTGCCGCCTCTCTAAAAACCCCACCAAGTCTTGCTCCAACGTCCTGGCCATATAAAAGAGCTTCAGGATGCTTGTCCATAATTTCACGAACAGCAAAAAGAGCACAATCTACCATTAAAGTTGCTTCCCGATCAGCCGGTTCACGTTCACCCATTTCTTCAGTGATAGGAGTAGGCGCATATCGGTGTAAAAGCAAATCCTCAGGTCTGGGATCTTCAGCCAATCGGGCTTTTTCAAAATCTGCTTCAACAGTTTTCAATGCCTGATCAGAAATTTCTTGCAATTCTTTTTCCGAAAAGCCTTGTTTCTTGAGATAAGCTTCAAATTTTGGAAGAGGATCACGCTTGCCATGTTCTTGTAAATCATGACGATACCATTCGCGACGAACTCCAGAAGTATGATGCCCTAGCAGTGGAACACTCAGATGAAGAAGAAAAGGCCTTCTTTCTTTTCG
>JBDNHP010000168.1:0-2541 GCA_041688765.1 Flavobacteriales bacterium | reverse complement strand
CGATCCCGGGATTGGACAAGATGAGCGTTACAAATGTGAATGAAGATTTTTTTAATCTTGTAGATGAAAAGCTTGATCAACTTTTTGAATATTACAAGGATAGGTATAACGCTGTAGCCAAAGAGCGTGAAAATTATATGATGACCTTAACCAGTTCAGAAGCTGAAAAGCAAGCATTGATTCAGTTAAAAGATCAGTTTAAGAATGAGAGTCTGGAGGAATTTGTTACCAATAAAAAGGAACTCAAAGTAATTGTTGACTACCAGGGTGAGCTTGTGCAAAAAAGTGACCCTATTTATCTCATTCCTCGCAATGTGAGCTTTTTTGAGTCGCATTTTTATGCGCCGGTTAAGCCCTTGCTTGGTCAGTACCTCTCCACATATTCGGCGAATTTACTGGTTATTTGGGGAATGACAGTAATGATGATTCTACTGCTATTCATGGATGGAATGCGGAAATTCCTCGAGCTTATTGGTGGTGGTTGGACTGTAATAGGATCTCATTTGAAACCCGGCTATAAAGAGGCAGAATACGCTTCCTGATTAGATTTCTCCAATCTCGATCATTTTAAAAGGCAAATTGATAATTGCGTCGTAGTCTTCTCCGGCTTCGAGCATATCTTCATCGTCCTCTTCATAGTACCAGTTTACTTGCACACCTTTTGGAATCACTTCCAATCGTTTAAACAAATCCAAAATACATTTGGAAGAAGCAGTGTTGAAGTATTCAAGCTGAATGATAACACTGGTTGTTTCTTTGGCATTTCGGGAGTAAGCTTCAACCCAATCAATCAAAGGTTTATAGAATTCTATTGAATTTTCAGGAATAGATCTTCCTTTTATTTCTAGAATTCCATCCTCGGCTATAAAACGCACACCGGGCGTTTTAGGCGTACCGTCAATCTTGATATCGTTCATTGCTTTGTGAAAAAATGTTACAACGAAATTACTAATTCAGTTCTGCCAATTTTCTCATTTTGTGTTAGTTTTCCACAAAAGCACGGTGACATACTTAATCATTTGGATATTTGCGGTCAAATGAATGAAAAGTCTTGGTATTCCAGTTGGTTTGATTCTCCATATTATCCATTGCTTTATAGTCATCGCTCAGATGAAGAAGCTGAATTCTTCCTCGAAAATTTAATGACTGTATTGGGGATGCATGCCGGGGAGCGAGTGCTGGACCTAGCTTGCGGAAGAGGAAGGCATTCTAGGTACCTGCATCAAAAAGGCATGAAGGTTACAGGATTGGATCTTTCTCCTGCAAGTATTAAGGAAGCTTTGGAGTTCAAAGTTCCGGATATCGAATTTTATGTTGCTGATATGAGGAGCTTTCAGTTTGATTATAAATTCGACTGGATTCTGAATCTATTCACCAGTTTTGGTTATTTCGAAACTATCGAGGAAAATCTGGAAGTTTTACATTCGGTAAATTCACATCTTCAGGATTCAGGCACATTTATTTTAGATTTTCTGGATCTGGATTGTGTTCGAAAGAATCTTGTGCCCAATGAAATTATTGTAAGAGATAATGTTCATTTTCAGGTGAATAGATCACTGGAATCAGGATTCGTTTATAAACGGATAAAAGTTATTGATGCCGGAAATACTTATGAATTCGAAGAAAGAGTACAAGCATTAGACAAAAAACAACTGATGCAGATGTTGAATGAAGCAGGATTGACTCTCATTCGTACCTTTGGCGACTATAATTTGAATGTACATCAGCCGGGTATATCTGCTCGCTTGATTTTATTGACCGTTAAAGACTAAGTATGCTTCTTCCTTGGGGTAAAATGATAATTCTGCTGCTTAGTGCCCTTGCTGGCGGAGCACTTGTAATCTGGAAACTGAAACCTTCCGGCACTTGGTTGAAACTGCTGATTAGCTTCAGTGGTGCTTTGCTTTTAGGGCTTTGCATGGTGCATCTTATTCCATTTTCTATGCACGCAAGTCCTTCTAGAGCTGGCTTGTTAATTATGGCTGGATTCTTCTTGCAGTTACTACTCGAGTTCTTTTCTGGAGGAATTGAACACGGGCATGCCCATCAGCATCTCAACGCTGAAAAAGGATTTCCTTTTGTTGTGATGTTGAGCTTATGTGTACATTCCCTTATTGAAGGAATGCCTTTTGGACATCACGGTCATGAGCACGGTGATCGATTGCTCATTGGAATTGTGATGCATAATTTGCCGGTTGGAATGGTACTCGCCGGAATGTTGCTTAAGTCGGGCATTAGTAAGATCGAAACATTTATGTGGATCAGTATTTTTGCTCTCATGGCTCCACTCGGAACCATTATCTACGCAACATATCTTAGCAATATGAACACAGATATGAATATCGAAATGATTACTGGAGATGTAACGGCTGTAATGATTGGTATTCTTTTGCATGTGTCTACAACCATACTCTTCGAAGCGGATGCAGGCCATCGTTTCAATCTCATGAAATTCACATCTATCGTTGTTGGATTTATCCTTTCTGCACTTATTTTTTAAAGAATTCACAACATTTTTTTCTGTTTCTAACTTTGGAGGAT